>JAUVAJ010000177.1 GCA_030591795.1 Desulfuromonadales bacterium
CCTGCGGTGGTTGCTGTGGTCGCGCCACCCTGCGCAAGTTGTCGAACCTGATCAAGCAGCTCAAAGCCAAGGAGGGGGTCGACAAGGATAAAATTACCGTTCACCTCGCGTCCTGTATCTGCAAAGACAACTACCATGCACCACCGTGTCCGCATCAGTCCTATCTCGAAGAATTGATTAGCGACAAACTCGGGTTGGCCATCGCCTACGGCACCAAGATCAGCAAAACCGCCGAGAAGCGGCGTGCCGCTGGTCAATATAAAAGCTGACATACTTTTTTCGCAGAATCGAGACCATCCATGTCACGGCTCACCGCTATCTTTTACAACAGGATGATGTGCAACATTGAGCAACGCTGTCTGAGGTCCTGGCGAACTTCTCTGCTGGCTGACATCAGCGGGGAAGCTCTGGAGATCGGCGCCGGGACCGGTTTGTCTATCCCTTGCTACCCGGAGACCGTCAGTCACCTCACTCTTTCTGAGCCGGATCGGCATATGCGCAAGCACCTGTACAAGGCCGCACAACAGCAAGCGATCCCAACTACGATTATTGACGCTCGTGGTGAAACTATCCAGCTCACCGCCGAGACCTTTGATGCGGTTATTCTCTGCCTGGTGCTCTGTTCAGTCGCTGATCCGTTGCGTGTTTTGGCCGAAGCACACCGGCTACTCAAGCCGGCTGGTCGTCTCTATTTCATGGAGCATGTTGCTGCGCCCGTCGATTCATCCCGTCTGCGCTGGCAGCAGCGCATCGAGCCATTCTGGAAACGCCTGGCCGGCAACTGCCACCTGACGCGGCGCACTGAGCAGTTGATTGCGAATTCCGGTTTTTGTTTCGACCAACTACAAAGACAGGAAATGCGTCCTGCGCCTGCGTTTGTCCGGCCAACTATTCGTGGAATCGCTCGCAAGCAACCTTAACAACTTTTTCCTGTTTCCTTTTTTCAGCCGATGTGTTTTTATCGCTCTCCACCATAATTCTCCTCCGTAAATTTCGGATTAAAATGAAAAGTCAAATAGCTTCTGATTTATCTGTTATTCTTCATTTATTAACGGATTAATAAGATACAACTTTTTCAACTGCAAGGCGTGTATGCAAAAATTCAAGGTACAACTCCACGGCCAAAATTTTTTACTCAGTTTTGACGGTGAACATAAAAAATTTGGTTTTCATGCGACGCGTTTTGTCACGGCAAATAACCAGCAGGAAGCCGAGCGAATTGCCATCATCCAGATTCATCAGTACCATGCAATCAGGGATGCTCTCGCCAATGAAGGGACTGATTCTCCCGTCGTTACCGCTACCGAGACCCATCTGGTTACTTTTTTTAAATCATTATTTCTTAAATCGACCGACACTTTCAACTTCTACCCTGAAGAAAATGAACAGGGGATGCGCTGTGTCTCCGGACCTAATTCCTACAATTAACTGAGTCTGAATACACACGGTTTTTTCAAGCTTTCTGCAACCGTTGCACAGTCTTCCTGGTTGCCGAACCGAATAGCATCAAGGCAATAAACCTTGCACCTAGTCTTAATCAGGATCCACACGAAACATGCCTCATACGCCACTTAAAACCCTGAACACCATTTTCGGCTTCACGGCATTTCGTCCCTACCAGGAACAGATTGTCGACACGATTATTGCCGGCAATGATGCTTTTGTCCTGATGCCGACCGGTGGCGGCAAGTCCCTCTGCTTTCAGATTCCAGCCCTGCATCGAAACGGCGTGGCCATCGTTGTGTCACCACTTATTTCACTGATGAAAGATCAGGTCGATGCATTGCTCGCGAACGGCGTCCGGGCAGCCTGCTATAACTCATCCCTTTCGGCCCAGGAATCCCGCGATACCTTGAGTCGACTGCACTCCGGTCAGCTCGATCTGCTTTACGTCGCTCCAGAGCGGTTGATGCACAGCGATTTTCAACAACGCTTGCAGGCTTTGCCGATCGCCCTGTTTGCTATCGATGAGGCACACTGTGTTTCACAATGGGGCCATGACTTTCGTCCGGATTATGTACAACTAGGGCAGTTGCGCTCCATTTTCCCGAACATTCCGATGATCGCCCTGACGGCAACCGCCGACCCACAGACCCGCGATGACATACTGCAGCGGCTCGGCATGCAGGACGCCGAATGTTTTGCCGCCGGTTTTGATCGACCCAATATCCGCTACCTGGTGACCGACAAGCAGAAACCGGCGGCGCAACTGGCCGCCTTTCTCGATAGTCATCGTAATGAATCAGGAATTGTTTACTGTCTGTCGCGCAAGCGGACTGAGCAAGTTGCCGCACGGCTGACGGCTGACGGTCAATCGGCAGCGCCCTATCATGCCGGCATGTCTGCTCGTGACCGGGCAGAGGTTCAGGAACAATTCATCCGTGACGACTTGCAAATTGTGGTGGCAACAGTCGCTTTCGGTATGGGAATTGACAAACCTAACGTCCGGTTTGTTGTCCATTATGATCTGCCGAAGAATATCGAGAGTTATTACCAGGAGACCGGTCGGGCAGGGCGCGACGGTCTGCCGGCCGAAGCGTTGTTGTTGTACGGCTACGGCGATATCGCTCTAATCAGGGGGTTAATCGAAAAAGGTGGCAACCCGGAGCAGAACCGGGTGGAACTGCACAAGCTCAACTGTATGACCGGCTATGCCGAGCCGCTGCTCTGTCGCCGGCGGGCGCTGCTTGCCTATTTCGGTGAGAAACTGGCAGAAGATTGCGGCAACTGCGATATCTGCCTCGACCCACCTCAGCAATACGATGCAACCGAGGAAGCACAAAAAGCGTTGTCGTGCATCTATCGCACCGGTCAGCGCTTCGGCATGGGACATATTATCGATGTCCTGCGCGGTTCGAACAAACAACGCCTGTTGGACCTGCGGCACAATCAGCTGTCGACCTACGGCATCGGTGCCGATAAAAGTCAGGAAGCCTGGGGCTTTCTGATTCGCCAACTGGTGCACCTCGGCTACGTCAAGCAGGATATTGCCAACTATTCGATCCTGGCTCTGCATGAATCATCGCGCCCGGTGCTTAAAGGCGAGACCAAACTCATGCTGCCGCGACCCCGGATCAAGAATCGACCGGAAAAAACTGCACGTCAGCGCAAACAACCGCTGGCCGGTTTCGATGAGAAGCTGTTTGCCGTACTCAGAACCTTGCGCAAGCAATTAGCTGATGAGCAGGGGGTTCCGCCGTACGTCGTATTCGGCGATGCCAGCCTCGCTGAGATGTCGGCCCTGCAACCGAGGGACAGCCAGACTTTTTTAGCCATCAACGGTGTCGGCGAACGCAAGCTGGAGCGTTACGGCCAGACTTTTCTCGATGCCATTAACAACTTTGCAAAACCGGCCTAACCGCACAGATATTTCTATTCCACCTGTTTCCCCGCCCGATCTTGCGGGCCTTTGCCTATGGAGTCTATTTTGTCAGCCAAACAACTATCAGCCGGCGATAACATCGAATCGCGTTGCACCAAATGCCGTACCGTTATGAACCACACCATTGTTGCCCTGGTCGATGGGCGACCGGGACGTGTCGAATGCAACACCTGCAAGGGGATTCATAATTATCGCCAACCGACCGCTAAAAAAGCGGCAGCAGCACCGCGCAAGCGGGTAACCAGAAAAGTCGACCCCGATCTGGCGCTCTGGGCCGAGCTATCACTCAACAACAAAAAGGGGAAAGCCGTAACCTATTCGTTGCAAGGGGTGTTCAAGCCGGAGCAGATCGTCAACCATCCGACTTTCGGTCTCGGCAAGGTCGTGCGCCTGGTTCCGCCGAATAAGGTAGAGATCTTGTTTCAGGAGGGCTGCAAGCTGCTGCGCTGCGGATGAAGCTAAACGCATGTAACAACAAAAGCGGGGCGGTTCACATGAACCGCCCCGCTTTTTATTAAACTATCTGATTGCCAGACCGAATCTTAGTGCATTTTGCCGGCAACCTGGATGCGAATCACGGCCCGCTCCAGAGCGGCTTCCATGATTTTAAATTTCTTATCCTCTGAATCGAGTGTTTTCAACGCTTCCTCGGCGCGACCGAGGGCTGCCTTGGCCCGTTCCAGATCAATCTGATCTGCGACTTCTGCCGTTTCGACCAGAACCGTAACCGTGTCCTCTTCGATTTCAACATAGCCCCAGTTCACGGCAACATGGAAACTCTTGCCGTCCTGCTTATAGCTGAGTTCACCGATGTCCAAAGTTGTCAGCATCGGCGTATGCCCCGGGAGAAGACCAAACTCGCCGACGGTGCCGGGAGCGACGACTTCATCCACCTGCTCGGACAAAATCTTCCGGTAGGGGGTAACCAATTCAAGATGCAGTTTTTCAGCCATTACCAATATCCTTCATCTCCGATCGGGCTAAAACCCGGCCGTGTCCAATCTTAGGCTGCCATTGCCTTGGCTTTTTCCATGGCCTCATCGATAGTACCAACCATATAGAACGCCTGCTCAGGAACGTCGTCGTGCTTGCCGGCAACGATCTCCTGGAAACCTTTGATGGTATCCTTGAGTTCAACGTACTTGCCTGGTGTGCCGGTGAAACCTTCAGCAACAAAGAACGGCTGCGACAGGAATTTCTGAATCTTACGAGCACGGGCAACGACCAGTTTGTCATCTTCGGAGAGCTCATCCATACCGAGGATGGCGATAATATCCTGAAGATCCTTGTAGCGCTGCAG
>JAUVAJ010000280.1 GCA_030591795.1 Desulfuromonadales bacterium
GGCACCGGCTCGGCAAAAATAACGTAGCCGCCGAGCTCATCGCGACTTTGCACCGTCATACTTAAATCGGCGAGTCGGGTAATCCCTTCGGCGTTCTGGATAATCAGGCTGGTGACGTTCACCCCGGCGTGTAGCTTGACCGATTTTGTGAAGTTGCCATACTGATCAACCGGGAGTTGCTGGCCGTCGAACAGCACGGTATTGCCCGGTTCGGTTCGACCTTGCAGTCGGGTGTGGATCAGCGTGCCAGTCGCATCGAGCGTCATATCTTTGGCTGAAGTGACGGTTGCATCGTCTGCATTATCTTGACCGTACGGCAGAACCTGTAGCCCGAATGGTTCGTAGATGGTACAGGTCGGAACCGGAACGCTCTTGGTGAGTGTTTTGCCTTGCGCATCGTTAAGTCGGAGATTGATCTGCCCCTGCGTGCCTTCGACCCTGGTCTGGAAACGACCGAATTCGTCCGGAGTGATAGCCGCTCCGTTGATCGCTATCTGTGGAGTGGTTCGATACTGATCGCGTAATTTTGACCGCTCAACTTTTTCGTATTCACCCTTGATCTCGACCCGCCGGTTCAGCTCGCGGCCTTCATCGAGGTTGTTGTTGGCCAACGGGCGCTCTTCCCCGAACCAGTTGGTTATAAACTGGTCGGCCGGTAAGCCTTCGGAATCGACCAGATGTTTCAGGGCGGCCTGTGCCCGACGAAATGACAGCTGCATATTGCTGGCTGCACCACCGGTCGCGTCACTATGCCCTTCAATGACAATTTTTTCGTGTGGGAACTGGCGGAGTATTTCAGCCGCCTCGCCAAGCGCCTGTCGTGCGGCTTCACTCAGATTGTCTGATCCGGTGATGAAGGCGCTGCCGGCCAGATTCATGGCGATAGCCGAGCTGCGGTCGACGCCGAACATGCGGCGCGGGCTGCGGATAACTGTGCCGTCGGTATAAACGCTTTCCAGTTGATATTGATAAATACCGCCGCCCGATAGCAGCTCACCAGAATTGAGTTGTCCATCCCAGGTTAATGTCTGTGCCGGAGTTCCGGTGCCATCTGAGCTGTGGACAACGGCACCATCGGCGTCATAGATGGTCAATTTCCAGCTCTCTGCCGGTTCAGAATCCTGAATAAATGTGAAGAAAGTGATCGGCTCCTGCAGAGCGCCGCCCTTGATGTTGACCACCTCATCGAGTGAGCTGAGTTGTAGTCGAATATCGCTGCCTGGCAGTTGAATGGCCTGGCCATTGATCAGCAGGTATTGACCGTTGACGTTGCCGGCGATGTCGATCGGGCGAGAGCCCCCTGCAACATCGAGGCTCAGGCCATGTTCAACCTCGCTGCCGATCGAACTGTTTTCCAGTCGGGTGATGACCCCGAAATTAACTTTGGCCAGCAGACCAGGCGTAACCGAAACGACTTGCGCCTCCCAGGTAGTAGCTGTAGCGCCGTTACCGAGTCCGGCCAGATTGATTTTCAGCAGTCGCTCACCCGGGATGACCGCCGGGAAGTGATAGCGGCCGTGCGGATCGGTCTTGATGTAACTGCCGTCGTCAAGCGCGACCATGGCACCGGCGATACCCGGTTCGTCTTTATCCTGCCAGCCGTCTGCGTCTTTGTCCTCGAAGACTTTACCGATGATGGTGCCGAGATCGAACAGCGGATCGAAGGTTACCTCGACCGGATACTCAGACCGGTTGGAAATAGCACAGGAGACGCAGACGTCACTGGCATAGGCGGTGTTGACATAGTTGCCGGGCACCGCTCCGGCGCTGACGATCAACTGGTAACTGATTTCGTGATAGCCCGGCTCGCCCGGATCGGCAGTACCATTGCCGTTACTGTCGACTAGTGCCGGGATGGTGCCGATCGGGAACGCCAGGGTGCGGACACCGGCCGGGTCAGCGATCGACACACCATCGAGTTTGGCACTGCCGGCGCGATAGACGAAATTTGGCGGTAATTCATCGGTTAATTGCACCTGGACCACATCGTTGAGCGTCAGGTTGCGCAGCTCGACCCGGTAGTTGATCACATCGCCGATCTGCACCTGTTCCTTGTTGGCCGATTTGCGTACATCCATCACCATCCCCTGGCTGAAAAAGACTTCTGCACGCTGATTGAGGGTGGCGCCGGTATCGGTGTCGGTGGCGGTGATAATTGACGTGCCGACACTGCCGGAACGGATTACTACGGTGGTCTGGCCGTTGATGTCGGTTGGTGTCGGGACGGTAATGGTGTCGAGTGCGCCGCGATCTGAACTGAAGTTGACGTTGTGACCAGAGACCGGAGCGCCGGACGCATCGACCAGGGTGACGGTCAAGATACTGAATGCCGTGTTGTCGGCAAGTATAATCGCTGGAACAGCGATCAGGGTCGAGCGATCAGGGTCGATACCGGTTGACACGGTCACATCGAGGCTGTCGTTGTTGGCGATCCCGTCGGCGTCGCCAGCCGTTGCTGCCTGCGGGGCAGCCGGGGTGGTCGTATCGTCGACAGAAACACTGAAATTATTGGTGCCTGGAGCCAGAGGCGTATCGGCTGTGAAGTGAACGCCGATCAGGGTGCCGCTGGTGCTTACCGGGGTGCCGAAAAGAACGGTCAGGGTGTTGCCGGCCAGACTACTGCAGACAGTGCCGGCCGCCGGTGCCGGGCATAACCCCGGGGCAACGGTTGTGCCGTTCAGGCTAACGCTGGTCGGCACAATGTTGCTGAAACCGGCCGGGATGATGAGCTCAACCTGGTCGAGGCCACTATCACCAAGGTTGATCTCCGGGTTAACGATCAGGTCAAAGGCCAGACCTGTACCGATATTGATACTTCCCGGGTTTATCTCCGCAATGGCCGCAGTGACGGCGTCGCCGGTGATGCGGGTCAGGTTGACCGTTGCAGCGCTGAGATCGAGCGGAGTGCCGCTGATGCTGCCGGTAGCATTGTTGACCACCGCCAGCGCCGAAGTCGGCAGGATAATCGCGCTCAGCAGAAGCAACGCTGTGCACAGACCGATTGCCTGAAGGCGGAGGTTGTCTCTATGCCGGATCGTCCACCGCATGTCAGTTCACCCTGACCCGGAAACGGATCGCGCGCAGCGAGCCGGCCGGGATGTCGAGCTGCTGGTTGGCCTGTGCCGGTTCGGCACCGATGGTCAGCAGGTCGCGTCCAGGGGTAGCGTTGGTGTCCAGGCAGGAGCCGGTATCGTCAGGAGCTCCAACCGCGTCGGTCAATGGCGTCCAGGCGGCGCCCCAGATGGCGGCGTCGCTGGTGCCGGTTGGCGACAGGCTGGTCTCTAAACTGTTGTCGTAATAGGTGAAACCGATATCGTCGATGACGTCGGTAAGGCGCAGGTCTAGTGCAGGACCGGCGGTCGAATTATCGACGAACAGGAGGAAATAGATATCCTGTCCGGCCGAAACATTCGTTCCGTCGGCGAGTACTGTGCCGGTTAGATCGTGGGCCTGCTTGACCAGGGCGAAAGTGGTCGAATTAATGGTAATTCGCGCCGTGCCGGTACC
>JAUVAJ010000344.1 GCA_030591795.1 Desulfuromonadales bacterium
CCGGCAGCCGTGGCGTAGGCCGGAAGTCGCGAGCCGACGCGTGAGACGACGCGAACCGTCAGGTCGGTCTCGACAACGTCGAGGTAGACACTGTGGCCTTCCTTGAAAATGGCAACATATGATGTCTCGTTGCAGGATTCGACGATTTGATCGAGGATCGGTTTGGCCTGGCGCAGTAAACCCATCTGTTTGATGAAGGTTTGTCCCAGCTCTAGTGATTTCAAGCCGAGACGATAGTTTTCAGTAGCTTTGTTCTGCTCGATATAGCCGCGTGACTCAAGCGTTGCCAGAAGGCGAAATACATTGTTTTTATGCAGCTTGAGTCGCTTACTCAGTTCGGTTACGCCCAGTTCATCGATGTCATCATGAAACTGCTCCAGCAGATCAAGTGCATGTGATACGGCCTGAATGATATATTCTGATTTGTCTTTTTTTGGCATGTAACGTCCCCTTTTTACTTTGTTATGGGGGATACCCCTCGCACTTTATAAATGAATCACGCTAACGATGTCAAATATAAAGTATAAAATGAGAAATATGAGGCATTATGAGTAAAATGAGCAGCATATTTCAGTTATTTTGAGTCCTGATTTACGAATAATAAAATGTTGTTCTATTTATGTCAACAGTTGCTTTGTAAAAAAATGGTCGTAATCGGTTTTGTCGTGTTGTTAATAGGTGTTTTCGGCCAATTTTATTGAAACGGCTTAAGAAAATCAGGTTTTAAGGTGAGCTTAGATGCGGATTTATTCTTTTGTTAATCCCTGATTGTAAGGTATTTGTAAAACAATATTTTGTGTGAAATTTTTCAATCTGGATATCGGGCCAGATTACAGATCTGGAGTTTTCATGATTTCACGCAGAACGCTGGTCGCATAACTCCCTTTGGGCAGGGAAAAGGCGAAGAACAAGTCGTCATTGTCGACCCGTAGGTGCGGTTGCTGTAGCTGAAATCGCAAAGGTCGCCGCTCACCAGACATGTCGAGGCCACCGCCGAGACGAAAGTCCTGCAGATTCAAGCCTTCAGATTCAAGCAAACTCTCTTCAATAATTCCACTCTGACCACGAGCCAGGGTGGATTTGTAGCCAAACATCGGGCCGGAGGCGCTGATTTCAAACTGATTGGCCCGACTGTTTTCTGTATCGGCATCTTCGACAAAGAAACATGCTCCGTTGTCATGCTTGAAGGCAAAGTCACCTGGCCAGACTGTGTCGAGCGTCGCTAACCGCATGGTCACTACCTGGTCGAACAAAAAAGATTGGTAGGCCGATAGGTAGAGGCGGAGAATCGAGCGCGGCAGGCTTTTGATAGCTTGTTTAGGTGAACGTCCAGCATCCAGTTTACGCAGAACCTGACGTTCATAGCGACAGTGTCCCGGCAGTGCGGCTAACGCTTCTGCTATCTGGCCATTGTGGAATAGTGTCGCGGCTTGTTTCCAGCGCTCATTTGTAATTACCTTCGGATCGCCCAGGATCAAGCTGACAGCTGCGGCATGATCCTGTTTCAGAAGTGCCCGTCCGATAAGATGTGATGTGCCTAGTGATCCGTAGCGTTGACGGCCAAAACGGTTCGGGACTCCTGCTGCTACGAGTTTTGCGAGTACTGTTTTTGCTTTTGCCTCAGCGTCAACATCCGGCGAACCAATCCTGATTTCAAACCGGTTCCCCTGCAGGTGACCGGGGCGTAGTTTGTTTCGGTGGTATACAGCAGAGAGAACAGTGATGTTCTCATTGTTAAGTTGTTCAGCTTTGTCCGCAGCAAGTAAGGGGATTGAAATGGTCTGCCGGGTGGTCGCCCGGGCGTCTTTCAATCCGGCATAGCCGATGTCACGCTCCGGTATCGAGAATAGGCTTGCCGCTCTGCGCAGCAGATCGTGGGTGGTCAGATTTTTCTTCTCAATGTCTATATATAGATGTTCACCCTCACCACATGGCAGGTATAGGGGGATCTCTTCAACTCGGAAATCATCCGGAGTCTCCTTGATTTGGCCACCGATGCCCGGCAGGTCAGCCGTCAGGTACGGTTCAGTCATAGCTGCGTTCTCCAAAGTTTGAGCGGAACCCCGAAGCGAGTATTGGTTCCGGCAAGGTACTCAGATCTATATCCTGGTTACGCTGCAAGTGCATGTAATGAATCGGTTGCCCCCGGTCGAGAAAACGCTGCATATATTTGGATACAGGGTAGTCCGGCATGCAGGTTACCCAGGGGGCGGCGAGTACATTATGATAACCGTTTGTCATCGGGATCAATTCGGCAACCTGTTCAGCGTAGTCCGGCACATCTGTACTGAAATAGAAATCACCGTTTGGTTGCAGGAAATGTAATAAAGATTGCAAAAAATCGTGATTCACCAAGCGCCGATTAAGGTGGCGTTTTTTTGGCCATGGATCCGGGCAATTGATGTAAACAGTTGCCAGACCTTCCTTTTCGAGAAAGTTCTCCAGCAGGTTGCGGGCTTCAATTCGCATAACACGCACATTTGACAGCCCGAGTCGGTCGATTTTTTTGCAGGTTTTGAAACACCCCTTGTTATAGATGTCGATTGCCAGAAAGTTGATTTCAGGCTGACGCTCGGCCATTGCGGCGATAAAATGACCGGTGCCGCAGCCTATTTCCAGAGCAAGCGGTTGTTGCTGAATAAACAGTTTATTTAAATCTTCCGAATTGTTCAGCTGGGCCCGACGG
>JAUVAJ010000069.1 GCA_030591795.1 Desulfuromonadales bacterium
GATGCTATGGAATTGACCGCTTTTGCAGAAGTCTTCGGCGACAGCTTGCCGCCGCTGCATGGGGTGAAAGGGAGTCTGGGTCACTGTCTGGGCGCCGCCGGCGGGGTGGAAGTTGCCATCGCCTGCCGGGCGTTGCAGGAACAAAAAATTCCTGGCACCGTCGGTTGTCTGGATCCTGAGGCTGCAGCTAATCAACGGGTCAGTGCCGATATCCAACCGATCTCCGGTGATTACCTGCTGAACAGCAATTCAGGCTTCGGCGGGATTAACGGTGTGGTCATTCTGCAAAGGGGCGAGCGATGAAGGCCTGGATCAATAGCATTGGCTGGGTGACCGCCGCCGGTTGTGGCATGGGACATAGTTCACATACCCAACCCCTTTGTTCCGGCCCATTGGCAATCCCGACCCGCAAACAGATTTTTGCCGAGCCGGACAAACGCTTCGGTCGGCTTGATGCTTTTTCCCGCATCGGCCTGGCGGCCATTACCTTCTGCCTGCGTGATGCCGGCGCGGAACAATGGACGGAAAAACGGCCGATCGGTATTATTGCCGCCAGTCGCTACGGTTGCCTGGCGACCGATATCGCCTACCTTGAGACCATGCTGCCGGATGGCGGGAAGTTGGCCAGTCCAAATCTGTTCGCCTATACCCTGCCGAACTGTTTTCTCGGTGAGGCGGCGCTCCGTTTCGGTCTGACCGGCAACAGTCTGCTTCTCAACCAGCAGGATGACAGCCGATTGAGTTCGGTCCGTTATGCCCTTGAGGAGTTGGCCTGGAGTGATCAGCAGGGGGTGCTGGCTGGCATCTGCGATCTGGAGTTTCCCGCCGAGACCGATGCTGCAGAGATACCAGGCAGCCTGTTTCTGCTGCTCGGGCGCGAGCCGGGGGTAGAGGTTGAACCATATGGGGAGTTGGCACTGGTCGGCGAGCAGCTATACTTTAACGGGGACGCTGTCGCCAGTCTTACAGAACTTATAGCCGCATGTTTAGCAAACAATAAGTAGTGTCAGGCGGCAGCGGGATTTACGTCGCCATAAGGAGTTGTACGATGATAAAAATGGAACTGATTTACCCACGTTGGCCGAAACTGGACCGGCAGACCGAATTCCACCTGCCGCCGCATGGCCCGGTAGTCTTTGCCGCGGCGATGCCGGCTGAGGTCAATCTGAAATTTACCGATGAGAATCTGCAGCAGATCGATTTCGATGCCGACTGCGATCTGGTGGCGATCTCAACCATGCTTACCTCACAATTGCCACGCGCTTTCGAGATCGCACGTGAGTTTCGCCAGCGAGGCAAGAAGGTTATTTTTGGTGGTATCTCCACCATGCTGCATGCTGAAGAGGTGCAACAGCACGCTGATTCGGTCTTTCTCGGTGAGGTTGAAGGGCGATTTGAGCAGGTGTTGACCGATTTTCAACGCGGCCAGCTGCAACCGGTTTATGACTACATGCAGAACCACCCGGATATCAATCTGGTCGGTACCGCCAAGCGGGAAATTCTCGATCGCGAACTATACAACTACCGTGGCGTACAGATGCTCGATCTGGTGCACGCCTCGCGTGGCTGCAAATTTAATTGCTTTCCATGTTGTACCGGGTATCTCGGCGGCAAGAAATTCCGCCCCCGCCCGGTCGACAAGGTGATCGAGGAGATGGAGGCGATCCAGAACAACCGACTGTTTATCGTCGACAATTCCCTCGCGCAGGATCGCCAGTGGTTGATTGATCTGTTCACAGAGATGGCGCCGCTGAAGAAAAAGTGGGTCTCGCACCCGATTCTGGATGATGATGAAGTGCTTAAGCTGGCTGCGGATGCCGGTGCCTGGTACGTTTATCAGGCGGTCTTCGACACCTCCGACACCATCCGTGAGCGGGTCAAACGTCTCAAGGATCACGGCATCGGTATTGAGGGGACGATTATCCTCGGCACTGACGACCAGACCGAGGATGACATCAAGCGCCTGGTCGATTTCCTGATCGAAATCGAGCTCGATGTTGCCGAGTTCACCATCATGACACCATTCCCGCATTCGCCAATCCGTAGCCAGATGGAGAAAGAGGGGCGGATTCTGTCGAATGACTGGCTCAAGTATACCGCGGACAAAGTGGTGTTTCAGCCGAAGCATATGACTCCGGAGAAATTGCAGGAAATGTACCATTATGCCTGGGATACCTTCAATGCTGACAGCGGCCATCAGTTGAAGATGGGCGAACTGTTCAAGCAGGTGATCCGGCGCGAAATGGATGATGGCACTTACCATCGCTACAATCCGCGCAAGCGGCGGATCTTCAAAAAGGCGAATGCATGAGTCGGATATTTTTCATCTCCAGCAATACTACGGTCGACCCGTACCCGGTTTATCCGCTCGGTATGGCCGTGGTTTCCGGTGCGCTGCAGTCAGCCGGGCATGCGGTTAAACAGTACGATTGTCTGGTCCATGGCGAAGATCTCGCACTAATACAGGAGGCGTTGCTTGCCTTTGCGCCTGACCTGATTTCTATCTCCCTGCGCAATATCGACAACGTCGATTCGTTCAGCGGTGAAGATGGCTGGTACCTGCATCGGGTCAAACAGCTGGTGTTGGCGCTGCGTGAGATGATTGACGTGCCGATCGTGGTCGGCGGGCCGGCGTTAACCATCATGCCCGAGGCGATTGCTGAATTCCTCGAAGTCGATCACGCGATCATTGGTGAGGGGGAGCGTTCGCTGCCCGAGTTGGTGCAGCGGTTAACCTCCGGTGAAACTGTAACTCAGATAATACCGCGCAACACCCCACTTGCTGGCGATCAATTCAGTACGCCGCTGTTTGATCAGCAACTGATCGATTATTACCTGGAACAGAGCGGTATGGCCAACCTGCAGACCAAGCGCGGTTGTCCCTACCGGTGCAGTTACTGCTCTTACCCGCATCTGGAGGGGAGTAGCTTTCGGTTGCGCAATCCGCGGCAGATTGTTGATGAGCTGGAACGGTTGCAGCAGGAGCACGGTGTCGACCGGGTCTTTTTTACCGACTCAGTGTTCAACGATCCGCATGGCGAATATCTACAGCTGGTTGAAGAGATGCTCAGTCGCGACCTGAACATGGGCTGGTCGGCTTTCTTCCGTCCGCAGGGGTTCGGCCGGGAAGAGTTGGCGCTGATGAAGCGGTCCGGGCTTTACGCCCTGGAGTTGGGAACTGATGCCGCAGCCGATCGGACCTTGGCGGGGATTTGTAAAAAACTGACCTTCGCCGAAGTTCTGGAGGTCAACCGGGCTTGCCTGGATGAACATTTGCCGGCTGCACATTTCATTATGTTTGGTGGACCGGACGAAGACGATGCAACCCTGGCAGAAGGCTTGGATAATATCGATCAGCTTGGCGCTTCGGTGGTGTTCGCCTTTTCCGGGATTCGCATTCATCCGGAGGCGCCGCTGCATCAGCGGGCGATCGCCGATGGTATTGTTGCTGCGGATACTTCGTTGCTCAAGCCGATCTACTATTTTTCGCCGCTGATTGACCGAGAGAAAATGGAACAGACGATAGAAGAACGTTTCAGCGGGCAAAGTAACCGTATTTTTCCACCTTCCGAGGGGTTGAAACGGATGACAGTGATGAAAAATTTTGGTTATCGCGGCCTGATGTGGGATCGGCTCGTACGTTTCCCGAAGAACAAGAGCTGAGGGGATACCGGCTTAGTCAATGACAGCTATCGACCACCAAAATATTCTGCTGGTGCATCCACTCGGTTACCAGGTCGATGCCGCGGCTAATGATATTTCGCGTAAGGCGAATATTATGCCGCCGCTCGGGCTGGCGAGTATCGCCGCTTATCTTGACCGCGCCGGCTTGAACAGTCTGATCCTCGATTGCTACGCGCACCCGGATGCCGACAGCCGACTGCGTGAATTGTTACGGCGGGAGCGGCCGGGGATAATCGGTATCAGCTGTACCACCGCCAGCTTCCACGATAGCGTGCGTCTGGCACAAATAGCCAAAGATGAAGTGCCGCAGATTCGCACGGTTTTCGGTGGCGCCCATGTCTCGGCGCTGCAGGAGAAGGTGCTGGAGTTTTCGCCACTGATCGATTGCGCCGTAATCGGTGAAGGCGAGCAGACCATGCTCGAATTGGCCCAGCTGGCAGGGGCCGAGCCGAGCAGTGTCGGCGGCGTGGTCTGGCGGGCCAACGACGGTTCCGTTGTCAACAACGGCTACCGCAGCGACGCTCTGGTGCTCGACGATCTGCCGTTCCCGGCTTATGAAAAACTGAGCGGTTATCCGGATGCTTACAAACTGCCGATTTTCAACTACCCGAAGGCGCCGAACACCAGTTGTATCTCCAGTCGCGGCTGCCCTTATAGCTGCAGTTACTGCGACCGAAGCGTGTTTCAGCGCAGTTTTCGCTACAACTCGGCTGAATACCTTTACCAGCATCTGAAGTATCTCAAGGAGCGGTTCGGTATTCGGCATATAAATTTTTATGATGACCAGTTCACGTTTCATCGTGGCCGGGTCGAAGAGTTCTGTCGCAAGATGATTGACCAGCCGCTTGGTATAACTTTCAATTGCGCGGTGCGGGCCGAACATGTTGATCGCGAGCTGTTGCGTCTGATGAAAGCGGCCGGCTGCTGGATGGTCAGCCTCGGTATCGAGAGTGGCGATGAGGAGTTGCTCGCCCAGCATCGCCAGAACGCCAACCTCGACCTGCTGGCAGAAACCATCCGGACCATCAAATCGTGCGGCATCCGGACCAAGGGGTTGCTGATGATGGGTCTGCCGGGTGAAAGCGAGGAGTCGATTCGCCGCAGTATGGAGTACGTGTTCTCTCTGCCGATCGATGATTTCAATCTGGCCAAATTTACGCCATTTCCGGGTTCGCCGATCTATGATGATATCCATCAGCTCGGCAGCTTTGATGAAGACTGGCAGAAAATGGATTGTATGCACTTCCAGTTCGTGCCGAAAGGGATGGACAAACAACAGCTGGAGCGGTTGTTTATCGAATTCTACAAGAGTCATTTTAAACGCAACCGGGTGTTATTGGGCTATCTGAGCATGCTCTGGAAATCGCCCGACAGCTGGTTGCGCTTTGCCGGCAGTGCCAGACAATTTCTGCGTTTTGCCGTGAGTAACAAGCGTTATGGATCATCCTGAGTTGCGCAATAATATTCTGGTTGTGGTGCCGGTCTACAATCACGCAGAAACCTTGCGTCAGGTGGTTGAAGGAGTGCTGGAACTGCACCCGTCGGTACTGGTGGTCGATGACGGCAGCAGCGAACCGGTTGTCGGTCTGCTCGAAGGGTTGCCGGTTGAACTGATTCGGCATGATGCCAACCGGGGCAAAGGTGCCGCCCTGCGTACGGCGGCCGACTGGGGCCTGCAGCACGGCTACAGTCACATGGTCTGCCTCGATGCCGACGGCCAACATGATCCGGGCGACTTGCCGCGATTTTTTATCGCGATTGCCGAAGCGCCACAGGCGGTGATTGTCGGCCATCGGGATTTTGCCCAGGCGTCGATTCCCGGTTCGTCCCGGTTTGGCCGGCAGTTTTCAAATTTCTGGTTACGGCTGCAGACCGGGAGCCGGATCAAGGATAGCCAGAGCGGCTTTCGGGCTTATCCGTTGATGCTGTTTCAGCATCTGAACTTCTGGACACGGCGGTATAATTTTGAAGTTGAGGTTTTGGTTCGCTCGGCCTGGGCCGGTCTGGAGTTGCGGGATATTGATATCTCGGTCTATTATCCACCGGGTGATGAACGGATTTCACATTTTCGCGGCTTTATGGATAATTGGCGTTTGACTATGCTGAATACCCACTTGACGCTGCGCTCAATTGTCCCCTGGCCGCATCGGAAGATTATCGAACGTCAGGCAGACGAAGATAAGGTGGAAACCTTGTCGGTGATCCATCCGCTGCGTTCGCTGCGGCAATTGTTACGGGAAAACAGCAGTCCAAAGCGCTTGGCGGTCGCGGCCGGGGTCGGGGTTCTGCTCGGCACTTTGCCGCTACTGTTCTTTCATACCATCGCCATCCTGTTTGTTTGCGGGTTTTTCCGCCTCAACAAGGTGGCGGCGATCAGTAGCAGTCAGCTGTGCATGCCGCCGATCGTTCCGGCGCTCTGTATCGAGCTCGGTTACTATTTTCGCCACGGCGACTGGTTGACTGAATTTTCGCTGCAAACGCTCGGTTATCAGGCGATGGAACGTTTATACGAATGGTTTTTGGGGTCTTTACTGTTGGCGCCATTGTTGGCTCTGCTGGTCGGGGCTTTAACTTATTTGCTGGCACAGATGGTTCAGAAGAACAATGCAGAAACAGTCTGAAGATAAAAATGGTTGGAGCAGTCGCAGCATCGGTAGTGACTGGCAACACAAGTTTTTTTATTTTGCCATAAGGCTAGGTGGGCAAAGGGCGGCTTATTTTGCGCTCTACTTTGTCGTCGCGTATTATGTGTTGTTCAGTGCGCTGGCCAGGAAGCGGGCCAGCTATTATCTCGGTCGACGCTTCCCGCACAGTTCCGGCCTGGCTCGTCTCTGGCATTGCTACCGTTTGATTCTGGAGTTCGGCAAGGTGCTGGTCGATCGGGCGGTGGTCGGTATTATCGGTCCTGACGCGTTGGCTGTTTGTCTGGACGGGCGTGAAGAACTGCTGCAGCTGCGCGATGAGAATCGCGGCATGATTCTGATGACCGCCCATGTCGGTTGCTGGCAGGTGGCCATGTCGGCGCTCGATTTTTTACAGCGGCCGGTCAACATGCTGATGCGGCACGAGGATGGCGATATCGATCGGCATTATTATGAGCACGCCGGCATCCCGTGTCCATATCAGGTCATCGATCCGACCGGCTATCTGGGCGGCACTCTGGAGATGCTGGGCGCCCTCAAGCAGGGGCAGATTGTCAGCGTTATGGGTGATCGCCTGCTCGGCAGCGACAAGAGCGGCACCTTGGTGAATTTTCTCGGTGGGGAGGCGACGGTGCCGTTCAGTGCCTACAAATTGGCATCGGCGACCGGGGCGCCAGTCGTCGTGTTTCTGACCTACAAGGATGGACCGAAAAGTTACCGCTTGAAATTAGCCAAGGTGATCCGTGTCCCGGAACTCAAGGGACGCAAGGCTGAAACCTTTGCCCCGTTTGCCCAGGAGTTTGCCGGAGCGCTGGAAGAATTCAGCCAGCGGTATCCGTATCAGTTTTATAATTTTCACAACATGTGGTCGGCAGAGCAGTCCCAAACCAAATCCGACTTGAATGAGGAGTAATGATGGATATAAAGGAAAAGTTGAAGCAGGTTCTGATTGAGGAATTGAATCTTGAAGATGTTACGCCGGACGAGATCGGCGACGACGAGCAGCTGTTTGGTGAAGGGCTGGGTCTTGATTCACTCGACGCGGTGGAGCTGGTGGTGGTGGTTCAGAAACATTTTGGTGTTGAAATCAAGGACATGGACGAGGGGCGCCCGGCGCTGCAGTCTATCAGCACTCTGGCGGCCTTTATCGAGGACAAGCAACAGGGATGAAGCGAAGAATCGCTATCACCGGTCTCGGCTGCCTCTGCGGCGCGGGCATGAATCTCGACGAATGCATGCAGAGCATGTTTCGCAACGAGCGCTACCCGCGGCCGCCGGTCCGTTTTTCGACCGATCATCCGGTAAGTTATCCGGTGCTTGAGTTGCGCAATGAATTTAAATTGCCGCTCGACGATCAGGAGAC
>JAUVAJ010000297.1 GCA_030591795.1 Desulfuromonadales bacterium
ATTTAGCTACATAGCGGATCACAAGAAGCAGCCCTCTTAAGTAAGAGAAGTGCCCACTGCCAAGTGAGCCGTTTCTTTTGGTTCGTTTTCTTTGCGGCTCACCAAAGAAAATGAACACGGCTGTCGGGCCGAGACCCGACGGTTTAGAATTATAAAAAGTGAAATTTAACCAGTCAACTTCTTCAACGCCACCATAGTCAGCTCCACATCAGACCTTACCGTATGGTCGATACTGACAGCAACATCACGAATAACCCCCTTCTGGTCAATCAGGTAACGGGCCGGCATCGGCAATCGCCAACTGTCATTGTCATTATAACGCGGCAGGTCAATACCCAAACCAAGGTAAAGTTGCTGCAATGCGACGGGCAGGGCATAAACCAGACCAAACCGCTCTGCTACCCGGCTGTACGGATCAAGCAGCATCGGAAAGGTCAGATTATGTTTGTTCTTCAACGGGGATACATATTTGGCTTGCATCGGTGATACCGAGATCAGTGTTGCATTCGCGGCAGCAATCTCAGCCTGAAATTTTTGCAGAGCCTCCAGCTCCGCATTGCAGTACGGTCACCAGAATCCACGGAAAAAATGGATAATGACCGGCCCACGACTGAGGAAATCGCTAAGAGCAAAACCGACCCCGCGTTCATCCTCAAGCGTGAATTGCGGTACCCGCTTCTCAACACCGAGCGCCTGTTCAACAATGCCAGAAGCTTCAAGCTCGCGCATCACCTGCTGCATCGTATCGATAATTGCCGGATCAGCTCCAGCAATAAACTGTTCCTTGATTTGTTTAAGCTCGCCGCTGAGACTCAAATTAACACCCCGTTTTATTCTTTGCTTTAATTAGGATACCAAAAGAATCTAACTGTGCTCGGTTTCGCCGGAAAAAACTGTTATTATTTTCCTATAATCAAAAAACTACGCACTACCCTTCCATCACCGGCCGCTTTCTGACATAATTCGCCAACTAAATCGTTTCACCAAGAAAGTAACCAATGGCCCTGATCAGCCTTCGACAACTCAGCATCGCCTTCGGCGGACCTGCCGTACTCGACAACATCTCCTTACAGGTTGAAAAAGGCGAACGGGTCTGCCTGCTCGGCCGCAACGGTGCCGGCAAATCAACCTTGCTCAAGTTGATTGCCGGTGAATTGCCGCCGGACGCAGGCAGCATCGATCGGCAGCAAGGGCTGCAGGTCGCCAGGCTCGATCAGGAGATGCCGCGCGATCTCAACGACAGTGTCTATGCGGTGATCGCTTCCGGATTCGGCCTGCCGGGTGAACTACTTTGCCGCTACCACAGCCTGAATCGTGCTCTGGCCGCCGGTGATGAAGGACTTATGCCGGAGATGATGGAGATCCAGCAGGCACTTGATTCGGCTGCAGCCTGGCCACTGGAACAAAAAATCGAGCAGGTGTTATCAAAACTCGACCTTGATGCCGACGCTTTGGTCGGCACTTTGTCCGGAGGGGTGAAACGTCGCGTTTTCCTGGCCCGGGCGCTGGTGATCGAACCAGACATACTGCTCCTGGATGAGCCGACTAATCACCTCGACATCACCTCAATTGACTGGCTTGAAGCGTTTCTCAAGCGTGAAAAAATGACCCTGATCTTCATTACTCATGACCGGGCTTTTCTCCGCTCCCTGGCGACCAGAATCATTGAACTCGATCGTGGCCGGCTGTTTGATTTTGCCTGTGATTACGACACCTTTTTACGTCACAAGCAGGAACTGCTACATAACGAGCAGCAAGAGTGGCAACGTTTTGACAAGAAACTGGCCGAGGAGGAAATCTGGATCCGCAAAGGGATCAAGGCGAGACGCACCCGCAACGAGGGTCGGGTGCGCGAGTTGAAGCAGATGCGCGAAGAACGCCGCCAACGGCGCGAACGCACCGCTTCAGCTAAATTGCAACTGCATGACGCGACCAAGAGCGGCAAGTTGGTGGTCGAGGCTGACAGTCTGTCTTTTGCCTACGACGATAAGTCGATCCTCAATAATTTTTCGACCACTGTGTTGCGTGGTGACCGGATCGGCATCATCGGCCCGAACGGGGTCGGCAAGACCACCCTGCTCAAACTACTGCTCGGGCAACTACCGCCGCAAGCAGGCTCGGTTCGTCTCGGAACCAACCTTGAGATCCTGTATTTTGACCAGTTGCGCGAACAACTCGACCCGGACAAGACCGTACAGCAAAACCTCTCCGGTGATCAGGATATGGTCATGGTTGCGGGCAAGCAGCGCCATGTTTATGGCTACCTGCAGGATTTTCTATTCACCCCGGACCGCGCCCGCACCCCGGTGCGCATCCTCTCCGGCGGTGAGCGCAATCGATTGCTGCTGGCCCGGTTGTTCACCCGCGAAGCCAACGTGCTGGTTCTCGATGAACCGACCAACGACCTCGATCTGGAGACCCTGGACCTACTTGAGGAACTGCTCGCAGATTACAAGGGGACCCTGTTTCTGGTCAGTCACGACCGGGATTTTCTCAACCGGGTTGTAACCAGTACTATCGCTTTCGAAGATGGTGGTCGGATTGCTGAATATGTCGGTGGCTACGACGACTGGCTGCGCCAGCGCCCGGCGACCTCGGAAATCAAACCAACGTCTGCGCAGCAGGGGCCGAATATAAAACCGGCCCGAACGAAACAGCGCAAGTTGAGTTACAAAGAGAAGCGGGCGTTGGCCGAACTTCCGGCGCAAATCGAAGCGCTCGAAGCAGAACAGGTAGCGTTACATGCAAAGATGGCTGATCCGGCCTTCTATAAAGAGACACCGGAACAGATCGTCACCTGCAATAAACGACTCGAAGTTATTGAGGTAGAACTCGAACAAGGGTACACTCTCTGGAACGAGCTCGATTCAGTTGGCGACTAATTCGCTTTGTATCAACCAGTTTAGAAAAATAAGGAGTTTCAACCATGGGATGGTTTTCAGGTATAGTTGGCGGCGGAATCGGCGCAGTGATCGCCGGCCCGTTCGGCGCAATTATCGGCGCCGCTATCGGCTCATCAATCGGTAACGCCGGTCAGGGTGGCCTCTCGGCTGGTCGTGGCCGTATGTTTGAGGCACAGCAGCGCCAGGCGCTGTTTTTTACCGCGGCTTACTCGATGGTCGGCAAACTGGCCAAGGCCGATGGTCGTATCTGCGAAGAGGAAATAGCAGTCATCCAGCGGGTTTCGCGCGAAGTGATGGGACTCGATGCCCAGACCCAGCAGTTTGCCCACAACATCATCACCCAGAGTATCAACAGCCGGGAAACATTTG
>JAUVAJ010000211.1 GCA_030591795.1 Desulfuromonadales bacterium
CCAAGCTGTGTCGGTGTCGGTGCCAGCCAGGATTTATAAGCTAACAGCGGCAGAAAACCTTTCAGAATATCACCAGCAAGCGTCATGATGCCTGCCCACTTACCGGCCACCCGGTAGACATTGGTTGCACCAATGTTGCCGCTGCCTTTCTGACGTACATCTTCGCCGCCCATCAAGCGTGACAGGACAACGCCGGTCGGAATAGCAGCGATCAGATAAATGACGATTAAAACAAAGATAAAGAGTAGGGTGTCCATAACAAGCTCAAAAAACAAAAGCAGCCGCAGCTGGCCACTTTTGTATGAAAACTGGTCGGGATGACTGGATTAAGTTGATGATCAGTAAGAAGTTTCTAGCATGGTACACTGAAAATCACAAGACATTCCCGACAGTCTCCTGATCACATATTTCGTCGATATTGACCGCCAACCTCATACAGTGCGGCACTGATCTGCCCGAGAGAGGCGACTTTGACAGCCTCCATCAGCTCGGCGAAGATGTTGCCGCCACTCTCGGCGGCATGTTGCAGTCGTTTGAGCGCCTCGGGAGCTTCCGCAGCATGCTCCGCCTGGAAGGCGCGCAGGCTGTCGATCTGGTGGCGCTTCTCCTCTTCAGTCGATCGGGCCAGCTCTCCGGGGATTTCGTACCCGTCTTCCCCGGTTTTCGGGTTCAGATAGGTGTTAACGCCGATGATCGGCAACTCACCGGTGTGCTTCTTGTGCTCGTAGAGCATCGACTCTTCCTGGATTTTGGTTCGCTGGTAGAGGGTCTCCATTGCCCCGAGTACACCGCCGCGCTGGCTGATCTGTTCGAATTGATCCAGCACCGCTGCTTCGACCAGGTCAGTCAGCTCTTCGATGATGAAAGCACCCTGCAGTGGATTTTCGTTCTTTGCCAGCCCCAGCTCCTTGTTGATGATCATCTGAATCGCCATCGCCCGGCGCACCGATTCCTCGGTTGGGGTGGTGATCGCCTCGTCGTAGGCGTTGGTATGCAGGGAGTTGCAGTTGTCGTAAATCGCCACCAGCGCCTGCAGGGTGGTGCGGATGTCGTTGAAGTTCATCTCCTGGGCATGCAGTGAGCGACCCGAGGTCTGAATGTGGTACTTGAGCATCTGGCTTTTCTTGTTGGCACCATACTTGTCACGCATCACCACCGACCAGATCCGTCGCGCTACCCGACCGATCACCGTGTATTCGGAGTCGAGGCCGTTACTGAAGAAGAACGACAGGTTGCCGGCAAAGTCGTCGATATGCATGCCGCGCGACAGATAGTATTCGACAAAGGTGAAGCCGTTGGAGAGCGTGAAGGCCAGCTGACTGATCGGGTTTGCGCCTGCTTCGGCGATGTGGTAGCCGCTGATCGAGACCGAGTAGTAGTTGCGCACCTTCTGATCGATGAAATACTGCTGGATATCTCCCATCATGCGCAGGGCGAACTCGGTGGTGAAGATGCAGGTGTTCTGCCCCTGATCCTCCTTGAGGATGTCGGCCTGTACCGTGCCACGCACTGTCTGCAGGGTGCAGCTTTTGATCTCGGCCAGCTCCTCGCTTGATGGCTCGTGACTGTTATCGTTACTGAATTTCTCAACCTGCTGGCGAATGGCGGTGTTCATGAACATCGCCAGCAGCATCGGTGCCGGGCCGTTGATGGTCAACGAGACACTGGTCATCGGGTCGCAGAGATCGAAGCCGGCGAACAGCTTGTCCATGTCGCCCTGGGTACAGATCGAGACTCCGGACATACCGACCTTGCCGTAGATATCGGGTCGCTCGTCGGGATCCTCACCATAGAGGGTCACGCTGTCAAATGCGGTCGAGAGACGTTTGGCGTCATCATCGCGAGTCAGGTAATGGAAGCGGCGGTTGGTGCGCTCCGGCGTTCCCTCTCCAGCGAACTGGCGCTTGGGATCTTCGGCGGTACGCTTGAAGGGAAAGAGCCCGGCGGTATACGGGAAAAAACCGGGGGCGTTCTCTTTCATGCACCAGCGGATGATATCGCCGTAATCGGCGTAATCTGGCAGGCAGACTTTGGGGATGCGTGTCCCTGAGAGGGTTGTGGTGATCAGCTCGGTACGGATCTCCTTGTCGCGCACCTTGGTCACCATCACTTCTTCCCTGTAAGCCTTTTTCAGCTCCGGCCACTTTTGCAGCAGCTTACGGTTTTCTTCACTGAGCGTACTTTCGGCTTGTTCCAGCAACGTATCGAGCTCCGCGACCTGGCAGTCGCATTTCTCGGTCAGCAGCTCACGGGTCCCGGAAAGCTGGTAAAGCTGCTGTCCGGCTTGCCTCTGTTCTTCGATCTGCTTGCGATAAGCCTTGGCGATATGGGTGATTTCAGCCAGGTAGCCGACCTGCTCCGGCGGGATGATCAGTTGGGCGGTACTCTGCCCCGCGCCGACTTCCAGTTGTGATTGCCAGCCGAGGTCGCATTTGGCGTTGAGCTTGTCGATCACCGCCCGGTAGAGCCGGTTGACGCCAACGTCGTTGAACTGGCTGGCGATGGTGCCATAGACTGGTAGTTCCTCGTCGGCTGTCTCAAACAGCTGATGGTTGCGTCGGTACTGTTTACGCACGTTGCGCAGGGCGTCTTCGGCACCGCGTTTCTCCATTTTGTTCAAGGCGATCAAGTCGGCGAAGTCGAGCATGTCGATCTTCTCCAGCTGGGTTGGTGCGCCAAACTCGCTGGTCATGACGTAGAGCGACTGGTCGCAAACCTCGACGATGCCGGCGTCGCCCTGACCGATACCGCTGGTTTCGACGATGATCAGATCGAAAGCGGCCGCTTTGAGCACGTCGAGCGCCTCGCGAATCGCTGCCGAGAGCTCACTGCGCGAGTTGCGAGTTGCCAGCGAACGCATGAAAACTCTTGGCGTGTCGATAGAATTCATTCGGATACGGTCACCGAGCAGCGCCCCGCCGGTTCGCTTGCGGGTCGGGTCGACTGAGAGGATTGCTATTGTTTTATCCTCGAAATCACGAAGGAAACGGCGTACCAGTTCGTCGGTCAATGAACTCTTGCCAGCGCCACCGGTGCCGGTAATACCGAATACAGGCACATCAGCAACCAGTTTGCGAACCTGCTGCTGTATTGCCTGTAACTTCTCATCCGGTTGCCGGACCAGTTGCTCGGCGGCAGTGATCAGCCTTGCAACTGACTGTGGATCGCGCTCTGGCAACTTTCCCAGGTTGTGAGAGAGTTGGCCCGGCGGCGCAAAATCACATTTTTCGAGTTCGTAGTTGATCATCCCCTGCAGTCCCATGCGACGACCGTCTTCGGGAGAAAAGATCTTGCAGATACCGTATTCTTCAAACTCCTTGATCTCGTCCGGCAGGATGACACCACCACCGCCGCCAAAAATCCGCACATGTCCGGCGCCCTTCTCCTGCAGCAGGTCATGCATGAATTTGAAAAACTCCATGTGCCCGCCCTGATAGGAGCTGATGGCGATGCCTTGAGCGTCCTCCTGGATCGCCGCATCGACAACCTCGTGTACCGAACGGTTATGTCCCAGGTGCACCACCTCGGCTCCAGAATCCTGCATGATCCGGCGCATGATGTTGATCGACACATCGTGTCCGTCAAAAAGGCTGGTGGCAGTAACGAAGCGGATCGGGTTCTCCGATTGGTAGACAGATGTTTCCATTCTGTATTCTCCTCTGACAGCCTGCAGGACTATCGGGGCTGAAGTGAAAATTGGGTGGCCTGGAGTCGTTGAATTGATGCGAACGGTGTTTTAATCCTCACATAACTTTAGCAAATGTTGTGCCATGCGGGCAAGATGTTTTGACTTCGTGACAAACAGCATGGCCCATGCCTCTTTGCCGTCTTTCAACCTGCCCATACTGACTATGAAGGTGACGCTCCGCCCAGGTTCGTGTAAACGAAAGGGAAATTATGGCCGCTGGTCAGAAAAGGAATCAATGCCGGCTTTAACTCAGTTGAGAGAGTCGTGAAACTTTGTTTGCCAAGAAACTTAAAACGGTGTTATTCTTTACCGAGTTAGTCGGGTAGTGCTGGTGAGGTGGCTTCTCCATACGCCGGACCGGTATTTCAGCCACCGCTTAATCCGGAAAAGAAAAACCCTTTATGAGATCGTCGTCTTCATTACGAAGTTTGGATGCAGCTGGTAAATCAGCAAAAGAGAAATCCTTGCCGTTGGTCTTTGGTCTTGATCGGCAGCAGAAGGTTGTCTCGGTCAGCGATAACAATCCTTTTGACCATCCGGACCAGGTTGTTCTCGTCGGGAAGAG
>JAUVAJ010000143.1 GCA_030591795.1 Desulfuromonadales bacterium
GAACCGGGCGCGCCGTTGCCGGTCAAACGCCAATATTTAACTGACCTGGATAGTTCCTCTTGCCGCTCCTACATTTCAACGCCGGATACAGAGTTCGGTGATATGGCGCTGACCGAAATTTCTCGCGGTTGCGGCCACGGCTGCCGCTTCTGTGCTGCCGGCTATATCTTCCGGCCACCACGGGTGCGCAGTCTTGATGCCGTTAACACGCAGATCGAGGCTGGGCTCTGTCAACATCAGAAGCAGGGGCTGGTCAGCCCGGCGGTCGGTGACTACCCACAGTTAGCTGAATTGCAAAAAGGAATACTGGAGAAGGGCGGAACCGTCTCGGTCGCCAGCTTGCGGATCGATACACTGACCGCAGCTGATGTTGCCGCCCTGGCGAAATCCGGCCATAAAACGGTAGCTCTGGCCCCGGAAGCCGGCAGTCAGCGGCTGCGCGATGTGATCAATAAACGAATCGATGCGCAGCAGATACTGCAGGCGGTTAAACTGCTCAGCGACGGCGGCATCCCGAATCTTAAGCTTTATTACCTGATTGGTCTGCCTGGCGAAACATCGGCTGATCTGGATGAATTGCTCGAATCGGTCAGGTCAATTCGCGAAGTATGGCTCGAGGCCGGGCGAAAACGCGGAAGACTTGGACAGATTCATTTATCAGTAAACCCCTTCGTGCCAAAGCCGTTCACCCCGTTTCAATGGGCTGCGATGGCGACCGAGTCAGAGTTGAAAAAGAAGATGCAGCAGCTCCGCTCCGGTGTCGGCAAGCTACCGAACGTGACAGTTGGCTTTGAGTCGGCACGGGCCGCATTGTTGCAAGGGTTGTTGTCACGCGGCGGCAGAGAGGTCGGTGGCCTGTTACCAGAACTGGCAACCGGGGTGCGTTATCCGCTTGCGTGTCGGGCGAATGCGGTCAATTGTCAGGCTATTCTGCATCGTGAACGTGACAAGTCAGAGATTTTTCCGTGGGAGGTGATTGACTGCAGGGTTGTACGGGAATATCTTTGGTTGGAGTGGCAGAAAGCTACGGATTAGCTGCTTATTAATATGGTTTGAATAAAAAAAGGAGCAGGGAGAAAAGCTCCCTGCTCCTTTTAAGTTGTAATCTCGAGAGAAATTACTTGTTGTGGCAGTTCAGGCAGAGTGCTGATGTTGCGTTGCTCATCCGCAGGAAGCTGCTGACACCTGTAACGCCATGAACGTCGTGGCAAGAAGAACACCAGAACTGATCGGTGGTGCTACCAAAGGAGACAGCGCCGGTCATCGAAGCCGGACCTTCAATAACAGCAATAGTGTGGAGCTGCGTGTCGGCGGCCAAAAGAGCGTCAGTGACGGTGAAGCCGACTGGATGATCGTTGTCAAGGTTGGTACCGAGATTGGCATTAGCGCCGACCTGGCCAGCCGGAACGCCACCGGTGGTGTTCGGCGGGTTGGTCAGTACGCTATTCAGGCTGGCACCGTCATGACAGGAGAGACAGAGGATAGCGTCAGAAGCGTTGACACCAGCCAAGTCTGTTGCGTGATTCATCGAACCAGCTGGGTCGTTGTAGAAACCAGTTGCGTTGACGGTGCCACGGTTCCACAGCGGAGCGGATCCTGAAACGCCAGCACCGTGCGGGGTGTGGCAGTAGGCACAGATTCTGTCATAGGTACCTTTGATGGTTGCAGCAGAACCGGATGACAGGTCATGAGCTGTGTCAGCGATTAATGCAAACGACGGGGCGGCGAACAGCACGAGGGCTGCTACCAAGATAAACTTCTTCATTTTCTACCTCCATAGGTTTTTTGTGACGGCTTTTCCATCACTTTGTTAAATTTCTTCCAGATCAACTTGGGTCCTCCATGGATCTAAGATACAAGCTGATACGGTGGAAGCGACAATATCCGGTTTATAGTGAGCAACTTGTATGCCATAAATCAGCTGATTAAGTGTTCTGCATCATAAATGGTAGTATTTAATCACGGGTTTTTGGGTAACATGTAATAATTACAGGAAAATAACCTGTTTCATGCTTATAATCTTTTCTTTTTATTTAAGTGTAACAGGTTGTGGTTTTTCGTCACAAATCTGCTTTTGCAGTAATTCTGTCCGTTATTTAACCACGTAGCATAGCGAAAGATGTCATATGGCTAATTATTGTCTTGATTGGCGTTACGTTTCTCCATATAGAGGATAAGACTTTCTTTGTCTTTCTCGGTGTAGGGGAATTTTTCGAGATATTTTTTGCTGTAGTACTGCCACACGGAAAACCTCTTGTTGCTGATATCGGCGATATATATCCGGTCGTTCTTATCTATAAAGATCGATCTTGGTGAACCGAAGCCGAGCGAACTCGATGTCGGTCCGGAGCCGAGAGTCAGGAGTACCTCTCCTTCGGAGTTGTGGACGCTGAGGCGTGCCGCCCGAGCATCGACGACATAAATGTTTCCTTCGCTGTCTATGTCGATATCCTTCGGACTCTCAAACTGGGTGAACTGGTCGCCGCGTGAACCGAATTTACCGAGAAACTGTCCGTCGGCATCAAAATACTGGATTCTGGCATTGTACAGATCGGCAACGTAGAGATTTCCCTCCGGATTGATGGCTAGTCCCTGAGGGCCAAAGAAGTAGCCGTCGACAGTCCCTTTTCCGCCGAAATTAAACAGATGCTTGCCCTGCATATCGAAGACAGAGATTACATGAGCAAGCCCGTCCGAGACATAAATACGCTGTAGTGCTTCGTTAATGGCAATATAGGACGGTTTTTCCATTTCTTCCTTGCCGAAAGTGAATTTTGGTCTTAAATCTGGCGCATAGACCATGACCATCCCCTTACCAGCATCGGCAACATAGAGATTGTTGTTGGCATCAAGCGCAAGACCTACTGGTCTTTTAAACGTCCCGCCACCGGTCAATTGTTTGAGTGTGCTATCGTTGAAATCAAATATGTGTACGTTGTAGGCGTGGATATCGGAGACGAATACTCGCCCGGCATTGTCACTGACGATACCGAACGGACTCACCATGCTAAACACCTGCTGCTCTCCGACTATTTTACCAAGCGCCTTCATCGTGTCCGACTTGGGAAGCTCAGCCTCCGAATAATAATTGCCGACCCATTCTAGTCGTGGCTCTTCGGGCGGTGGCGGCCAAACGTATTTGACTTGCAATTTTTCGGCGCAGCCACCGAGAAGGAAAACAGAAAATAATATTGAAACTAATAGGTACTTGTTCATTCGTTACTCCGTAATGTTTGTTAAATACAGATTATCGTCAACGAGAGTTGCTTGCTTTGTTGTGCGCTTTAAGATAGTCGTATCGTTTAATACATTGCACAGTATAATACAAATAGCTTATATACACAATTATATGAGCGAGGATTCAACTCGCTAGTGTAACGTTGGAGGATTTTGAAAATAACTTATTTGGGGTTTTGAATCCAAGTATTTTGTCGCAGTTGTTGAGTGTGTCCATCTCTTTCGGTGTTTCTGTGTCGGTAACTGTGGATAGCTTCTTTCCCTTGAGTTGAATTATATCCCGGAGTGTTCCTTGACTTACAACCCCTTTTTGCCCCACAAGGTCTGATGACAAACAATCACTACACCACCAACTGGTTCACGAGTCGCTGGACAACCCGACACCGGCTGATGTATATCACGGAAGAGCAAAGGAAGTGCTGACGCTGAGAAACGAGTTAAAAGAACAGTCTCTGCGGTTGAGAAAAGCGGGAATTCAGGGCTGCCGCCCCTGAAAGAAGAAACTGAGCAGACCACAGTTGCTTCGGAAAAGTACCTCTTGTCTTTACAGTCAAAGAGGCCAAAAGGGTTTGCTATATACATAAATAGGAGTGAGTTTGATGTTTTTTATTGATTTCTTTAAGAGCACCCGCGTTCTTAATTGGACGCTGGTCTTTGCTTTTATGGTTCTCCTGGTCGGAATAGTTGTCAAAAAAATTTCAGACTATGATTTTTGGTGGCACCTGAATCTTGGCAGACAGATTTTTGAGCAAATGGCGCCGGTTGTTACTGACAAGTTCAGTTATACATTTGCTGACGTTTCACAGTTTAATGGCGAATGGTTCGCTGATCTGATGATCTACATGGGTTACCTGGTCGGTGGCTTTAGCGGCATCGCCGCTTTAAAAGTGATCCTGATCTCTTCAACGTTTTATTTTCTGGCTAAAGCAATGTATTTTGAACTTGACCGGGACAAGGGGGCTCTGGTTGTAGTTATTCTCTCTTTGGTTGTCGTATTATTTGCTCTGCGTTTTCGCCTCTTTGTCCGGCCTTTTCTTTTCTCGTATCTCTTTGTCTCGATATTTCTGTTTTTATTGCAGAAATACAGACATGAGGCCAATCACAAACTGCTTTGGGTCTTACCTGTACTACAAATCGTGTGGGTAAACTGCAGCAAGGGCTATTTTTTTGGGCCCCTGTTGATTGGCCTTATGGCGATCAGTGAACTTCTTGAGGGTAAGCGCGACAAACGGATCTGGCTAGTTCTGTTGTTGACGTTGGGAGCATCCTGCTTAAGTCCAGAGGGCTGGCATTCCTACACCCCTTTGATGACTTTCATGTCCAACCAGAGTGGGGTTGCTTTGGTCGGCGAACATCAAGCACTCTCTGCCCAGTTGCTGTGGGGACAAGCTTGGCATTATTTCGTAGGTTTTCAAATTCTACTGGTCGGGGGGCTGATCTATCTGGTAGCGATGAAGGGGTGGCGCAACATATTCCTGTCGCTAGCTTTCTTAGCTTTTGCAATTCCACCTTTTTTCATGGTGAGGATGATAGATTTTTTTGCACTCATAGCAGTCCTGACTTTTTGTCTTTTTTTACAAAAACTTTTTATTACAATAGGTATTTACCGTTTCACCCTGTCACGTTTTACAACTGGTGGTTTGGCCCTGTTTTTTTATACACAGTACCCAACAATTCAACCTATGCTTTTGGTTTAGGCCCGAAAGAAAAGAATATACCTGTTGGGGCTCTTGAATTCCTGGAAGAAAACCAAGTTGATGGTCGACTGTTTAACAGTTACCCTTACGGTGGATATATTGCGTGGAAGTCACCCGAGAGAAGGGTGTTTGTTGATGGTCGTGTAAATCAACTCTACCCTCCAGAATTTCATAAAAATTACTTTCGAATTATTGGTGAGCCTAATCAGTGGGACGCTGCCGAGGCTCAGTGGGGTTTCACAATAGCCATACTGGAATATGACAGAATGAGTATGGGCAGGCACTATCCAATGCATCTCGTTACGAACTCCGGATGGATACCGGTTTACTGGGATAGAATCTCTGTGGTCTATGTCAAGAACATTCCAAAATACTACGGACTAATTGAAAAATACGGATACCGTATAGCACGACCGACATTTTATGATTTCGATTATCTACAACACGTGAAGTCGAATAGAGGCTC
>JAUVAJ010000070.1 GCA_030591795.1 Desulfuromonadales bacterium
ACCCGGAAGGGGGAGTGGTCGATGATGTCACCTTGTACCGTTTTGCCACCGACCGGTTCATGTTCTGTGTCAATGCGGCCAATATTGATAAGGATTTTGCCTGGATGCAGAAGGTGCTGACCGATGGCGCATTCGCAAACGTCCAATTGACGAATCGAAGTCCGGAATTTGGCCAACTGGCGTTGCAGGGGCCGAAGGCAGAAGCTATCCTGGCCCGGTTGACCGCTGCCGATCTGGGCAAACTGGTCTATTATCACTTTATCGAAGGCGAAGTGGCCGGCGTTCCGGCGATCATTTCCCGTACTGGTTACACCGGCGAAGACGGTTTTGAATTGTACTTTGCCGCCGAAAAAGCTGAAACAATCTGGACGCAACTGCTTGAGGCCGGCACCGATGATGGCCTTGTGCCGATCGGTCTCGGCGCACGTGATACCTTGCGCCTGGAGAAAAAATATGCTCTGTATGGGCATGAGTTGTCCGAGTCAATTACACCACTTGAAGCCGGCCTCGGCTGGATCACCAAACTCGACAAACCCTCGTTCATTGGCCGACCGGTGCTAAAGGCGATGAAGGAGCAGGGTGTGCCGCGACGGCTGGTTGCCATCAAGATGCAAGAGAAGGGTATCCCGCGCGACGAATACCCGGTATTTGCTGATGGCAAGGAAGTAGGTGTCGTTACCAGCGGTACCATGTCTCCGCTGTTGAAGGTCGGGATTGCTCTGGCCCTGGTTGAATCATCTTCGGCTGCCATTGGCACTGCGGTCGAGATCGGCATCCGCCAACGTCGTGTGGCGGCTGAAATTATTAAGCCCCCATTTGTCTGACTCAAGAGACAGGTAGTTTACCGCAGATATTTAAGTTCAGGAGGAAGCTATGGAATTTCCAGAAGAGTTTAAGTACACCGAAGAGCATGAATGGATTCAGATCGAAGAAGATGTTGTGACTATCGGGATCACTGATTTTGCCCAGGATGCCCTGGGGGATATTGTTTTTGTCGAACTGCCGGAGGTCGGCTATCAGGCCGAGGCGGGCAAGACCTTCGGTGTCGTCGAATCAGTCAAGGCCGTGTCTGATATTTATTCTCCGGTTTCCGGTGAAGTGGTTGAGGTCAACGAAGAGTTGCCGGATACCCCGGAACTGGTTAACTCGTCACCTTATGAAGGTGCCTGGATGCTCAAGATCAAGTTGTCTAATTTGGCTGAACTGGATGGCCTGCTTGATGCTGATGCCTATCAGGCGTTTGTCAAAGAGCAGAGCTGAATTTTAGACAGTAAGGCATTACTGTTGTTTAGCCTGTTAATAAAACACCTGTCGTCGCGGTCTCGTACACGTTCATGTGCCCGACGAGGAGACTATTGCCATGCGGTACATCCCTCATACCGAGGAAGATATTCAGCAGATGCTGGCTGGGATCGGCGTAAGCACAGTCGATGATCTGTTCTCTGAAGTTCCGTCTGATCTGCGCCTGAAACGTGGTATGGATCTGCCTGAAGCTCTCTCTGAGACTGAGTTGTTGCGGAACCTGAAGGAGTTGGCCTCGGTTAACGCAACTGCAGAAAGCCATCTCTCGTTTCTCGGTGGTGGTGCCTACAATCACTTTATACCCTCAGTAATTGATCAACTGGTCTCCCGTAGTGAATTTTACACCGCTTACACGCCGTACCAACCGGAGATTAGTCAAGGGACACTGCAGGCGATTTTTGAATACCAGACGCTGATTTGTCAGTTGACCGGCATGGATGTCAGCAATGCCTCAATGTACGACGGTGCGTCAGCGACCGCCGAGGCGGTGTTGATGGCTGCTCGGGCAACCCGCCGCAAGCAGATTCTGGTCGCCACAAGTCTGCACCCGGAGTACCGCGAGACTATTACGACCTACTGTCGTTACCTCGGCATGGATCTGATTGAGATTCCGTTTGCTGAAAACGGCCAGATCGATACGTTAGAACTGTCGAACCAGCTGAGTAAAGAGACCGCCGCGATCATTGTCGGCTATCCGAACTTTTTCGGGGTGGTTGAAGACCTCGGTGCGCTCGCCGGACTGGCGCACGAACAGGGAGCCTTGCTGGTGTCAGCCGTTGCTGAACCGATCGCGCTCGGTCTGCTCAAGTCTCCCGGTGAACTCGGTGCCGATATTGTTATTGGTGAAGGCCAGAGTTTCGGGATGCCGGTCTCCTTCGGCGGCCCCGGCGTCGGCTTCTTTGCCGCTAAACAGAAAACCGTTCGTTCCATGCCGGGACGGTTGATCGGAGCGACCAAAGATAGTCAGGGCAAAACCGGTTACGTGCTGACTCTGGCGACGCGTGAGCAGCATATCCGCCGTGAGAAGGCGACATCCAATATCTGTTCGAATCAGGGGATGTGTGCCCTGATGGCTGCGATGTATCTCTCCATCGTCGGTAAAAAGGGGATCCGGGAAATCGCGGAACAGAATCTGGCCAAGGCGACTTACGCTCGCGAGGCGATTGCGGCATTGCCTGAATTCAGCATCCCGTTCGATGCGCCAATCTTCAATGAGTTTGTGGTTGAATCAACCATACCGCTCGATTCACTGTTTGCCCGACTCGAAGCGTTGAAGATCCTTGGCGGTATTTCGCTTGCCCGTTTTTATGACGGCATGGACAACCGTTTTCTGGTTTGCGTCACCGAACAGCATCGTCGTGAAGATATTGATGTGCTGGTCACAGCTTTGAAAGGGGGTGCCGCATGAGCCGCGTTGGAACCAGTGGTCTGCAACTGAATGAGAAACTGATCTTTGAGCACTCCGATCCAGGTCGCCGTGGATACAGTCTGCCGAAACTCGATGTGCCTGAAGCACAACTGCCGGAGGCAATGACCCGAGCTGAAGTGACCGGCTTTCCGGAAGTCTCGGAGGTTGATGTGGTGCGACATTATACTCGCCTGTCGACCTGGAACTACGGGGTAGATTCCGGCTTTTATCCGCTCGGCAGTTGCACCATGAAGTACAACCCGAAGGTAAATGAAACGGCTGCCCGTATTGCCGGGCTGGCCGGTTGCCACCCTTATACACCTGAACATCTGAGCCAGGGCGCTCTGAAGCTGATGTTCGACCTGCAGATCGCTTTGGCGGAAATTTCCGGTTTTTCAGCCGTTACCTTGCAACCGGCTGCCGGTGCACATGGTGAACTGGCCGGAATGCTGATGATTCGTGCCTGGCATGAAGCAAAAGGAAGTAAGCGGAGTAAGGTGCTGATCCCTGATACGGCGCACGGAACCAATCCGGCGACGGCAGCCCTGTGTGGCTATGATGTTGTGCCGATCGAGTCGGGTGGCTCCGGTGTGTTGACCGCCGAGACCGTAGCGGAATTTATGAACGATGACGTTGCCGCGTTGATGGTGACCAACCCGAATACTCTCGGCCTGTTTGAGTCCGACATCAAGAAAATTTGTGACATCGTGCATGAAGGTGGTGGTCTGGTCTACTGCGACGGTGCGAATCTTAATGCCCTGATGGGGATTGCCCGGCCAGGTGACATGGGGATCGATGTCATGCATTTCAATCTGCACAAGACCTTTTCGACCCCGCACGGTGGTGGCGGCCCCGGTTCCGGTCCGGTCGGTGTAGCCGACAGGCTGTTGCCTTACCTGCCGACACCGGTTGTCGTACAAAACGGCAACAGTTACGGACTCGACTTCGATCGTCCGGAATCGATCGGCCGTCTGCGCTCATTTTACGGCAATTTCGGCATCATGGTTCGCGCCTGGGCGTATATCCTGAGCCTGGGCGCTGACGGGTTGAAGTTTGCCAGCGAGATGGCTGTGCTCAATGCCAACTATATTCGTGCCCGGCTGGAAGATAGTTATTATCTGCCGCACAAACATCGGTCGTTACATGAAGTGGTGTTCAGTGACCGGGATCTGCCGAATGATTGCCACACCCTCGATGTTGCCAAGCGGTTGATCGACTACGGCTATCATCCACCGACCATCTATTTCCCGTTGGTAGTCAAGGGGGCGATTATGATTGAGCCGACCGAGACTGAAAGCAAAGAGATCCTCGATGAGTTTTGTGATGCCATGCTGGCGATTGCCAAAGAGGCGGCCGAGGAGCCGGATCTGTTGCATGCTGCTCCGACAGTGACCAGGATTGGCCGTCTGGATGAAACCGGTGCGGCGCGGCAACCGTGTCTCTGTTGGTTACCGGAAGATTACGAATGATGCTTACGAAAAGGTCCGGTTGCTCGGGCCTTTTCTGTTTGTGGTTGTCTGTAATGATGCTTAAGGAGTGACAGATTGAGTGAGTTGCCGGTTATTTATGAGACTGACTACATCGTGCGCAGCTACGAGATTGACACCAATGGCCGTGTCCGTCCGCTGACGCTGCTTAATTATCTACAGGATGCTGCGGGTGAACATGCCGCTCGGCTCGGTTTGTCGGTGCTGGATTTATTTAAAAGGGATCTGACCTGGGTGCTGTCGCGTTACCATGTTAGATTTCATACGTTTCCGTCCGTACATAGCCGTATCCGGCTCAAGACCTGGCCGTCGGGACGTGAAGGGCGTTTTGCCCTGCGTGAATTTCAGCTGCACGATGAAGCTGGAACGCCGGTTGTCAGCGCCAGCACCTCCTGGATGTTACTTGATCTCAAGACGCGCCGTCCGGTTCGGGTCGACGAACATCTGCCTGATCTGCCGATCGATACGACCCGTGCCATTGCGGACCAATTCCATTCGCTGCCGCAATTGCCTGAGGTGAGTTGCGAATTGCCGTTTCGGGTGCGCCATGGTGATGTCGATCTGAACAATCATGTCAATAACGTGGTCTACGTTGATTGGGCTCTGGAGACATTACCGGCGGATCTGATCGGCAAACTGCAACCGGCGTCGGTCGAAATCACCTACCGGGCGGAATCTTATTATGGTGACCGGATTATCTCGCGGAGTATGTTTACAGCAGAGGACTCATCGGTAAGTCTGCATCAACTCGTAAGTGAAACAACCGGCAAAGAGGTTGCCCGTTTACGGGTGGAGTGGCAAAAAGAGTGACATTTTGTGTTTGCTTGTCATCTCGACCGACGGGAGAGATCGATGTGTTCAACTTATAATAGAAGATTTCTCTCTACGTTCGAAATGACAAAACTGGACATTGTTGCAAACTAAAAACAACTGCATTTTTACTGTTTGTCATCTCGATCAACGAGAGAGATCTTGGGTTTAATTTTTGAGAATGAGAAAAATTTCTCTCTGAGTTCGAAATGACAAATATCTACTTATTTGTTCTTGTTATATAAAAACTGACTTATCCTGAGCAATATCCCTTGTTTCGTTACTATAGCCCCATCCGGACAAAGCTCCTGACAGCAAAAACAGCGAATACACTGTTTATCGTCGATCTGTAATCGATTGTTCTCGATCGTCATAATTTGTGGCGGACAGGCCTCGACACAGATGCCGCAGCGTTTACATTTTTCATGCGCGACTTCGGGTCGGGCGGTAAGGCTACGGCGTAACGGTTTTTTAAGAAAGCCCGGCAGACGGAAATTGAGGTCGGAGCTCTGAGCTGGCTTGAAGGACGCAGGCCGAAGGCTCGATGGTGCTGTGCCGATGATTTCGATCTCTTCCAACCTGGCACCGGGGCGTTCCGTTTTACGGGCGACAACCTGAGTCCAGACCGAATCTGGTTTGAGGCCGAGGAGGTCACAAGCTACGGTGTCGATCGCCAGTTCATTGCTGCCAGCCATTAATGCGCCGATCTGCACCGGGTCGCCACTTCCTGGGCCATTCCCCTCCATACCGACAATGCCATCGACGATCGTTAATGCCGGGTTGATGAACTCGGCCAACTCGAGCAGCATCAACGCAAAGTATTCCTTGCTGGTGCCAGCCTGCAGATGCAGACGTGGCTTACGCATGCCAACCACGGCGCCGAACAGGTTCTTGACCCCGCAGGTCATCCCCATCATCTGGTGCGTTTTCAGCTTTGGCAGGTTGATAATCACCTCGGCATTGAGAATATCCCGCGCTAGTTCCAGGTGGTGAAATGTACCGGACTTAGTTGCCACATTGACTGATTCTGTAAATGGCGTGAATTCGACGCCGGTCTCCTGTATTACATCCCAGATGCCGCACTTTCTGGCTACCTGTTCCGGGCGGCCGATACCGGGCGAATCGCCGACCAGAACAATACCGTCGGCTTCCTGCACCAGCTGGATGACACCTCTTACAATTTCCGGGTGCGTTGTAACCGCATTCTCTGGCGGTTTGCCGGAGAGCATATTTGGCTTGAGCAATACCTTTTGTCCCGGTTTGACAAACGCCTGCATACCGCCAAGTGGCTCAAGTAGAAGACGAAGTTGTTGCAGGAGAGTGTCGGGCTGGTAATCGGTCGCTGCCTGAAGAGAAACCAGGTGCTTCATGACGGGATGATCCTGATCTGTAGCTGGCGGCGCCGTGGGCCGTCGAATTCACAAAAGTAGAGCCCTTGCCAGGTGCCAAGGATGAGCTGACCATTTTCGAGCGGAATGGTCTCACTGCAGCCGAACAGAGAACTTTTTACATGGGCGGCGCTGTTCCCCTCTGCGTGGCGATATCCGTCTTCAAGTGGAACCATACAGTTGAGAATTTTCAGCATGTCATGCACAACATCCGGATCGGCATTTTCATTTATAGTAACTGCGGCAGTGGTGTGCGGTGTAAACAGGTGAACGATACCGTCTGTGACGCCGCTTGCGGCAACCTCGCTTTGCACGCGACCGGTCACCTCAATCATTTCATTGGTATGGTTGGTCTGTATCTCAATCGCTGGCATGATCTTCTGTCAACGCGGTATGGATGGCACGAAAGGCAGTAGGGTGGTACAGCAAAGCAGTGTGGCCAATGCCGGTAAGTTCCACGTTATGCTGGTTATTAAGGATGGCGTGTTCAAACGGAATAACCATGTTGTCATGGCGGCTGAAGATGTTAGTCAGGCGGACATTTTTCGGGAAAGATTGTGCATTCAGGTTAGTCAAAAAAGGCGAGCCTGGCATCAGATTTTTGCCGAGTGCTGTGACCACGAACGACACCATCTTTGAACCGGTATTAGGTGTTCCGAGCAGAACACAGCGATCGACCTTTTCGGCGCCACCACGAATCTGTAAATAGTTGCGGGCAATAACGCCGCCCATGGAGTGTCCGACCAGATGGACTTTTTCGATGCCACGTTGCTGACGCAGTTCATCGACCAGCCTTGCCACCCGCTCGGTCAAGGTCTCTACATCTTTCCATGACGGCAAATTGATAGTGTAGAGATCAGTCAACCCTCGGCTGCGTAAGCGGAGCTTGCACAAAAGCCAGGCGGATCGGTTGTGAAACAGGCCATGCAAAAATATAATGGGGATGCCAGTTTGGTCGCCACCAGGGTGGTCGGGGCGGTTTAAACAGCCGAAGGGATACGTAACAATAATCAGGCAGAGCGAGATGAACTCGCCGATCATCAACCTGGCCGCGAGCCAGAGACGCGCAGGGGTGAATCGCCCGTTGAGCAAGGCCGGATCGCGATTAACCGCCTCGTACCAGAGAAAGGCTGAACTTAATACAACGATTCCGGCAAGAATACCGAAAACAATCGATACGATTTCTGTGATAAATGTCATTTAGTAAGTATCGCATGTGGTTCAGACCTCGTCAATCGCCATGGGTGGATAACGAGCTTGTCAAAAACCTGCAGAGC
>JAUVAJ010000276.1 GCA_030591795.1 Desulfuromonadales bacterium
ATACCGGTGTTGACGCCTTGACCCGGATCTGGGCGATTATGCCACAACCTGAATTGCATCTGCTCTCGGCTGTCGTGGCTTTTCCCGGGATTAATACAGTGGCACGCTCCGGTTACTGGCTGTTTGCTCGTTGCCGGAAGTTTTTGCCGTAAGTTTTGTTGGAAAACTGGAAGAAGTGTTAGCCTGTGTCCTTAAAGAGAAAGCTTTGTGGGCATTTTTTTATTGGTGTTCGGTATGGCTGCCAATTTTGCAAAAAAAAGCCCCACAGTCAGGAGGGGGACTGTGGGGCAACAGGTTTTACTTTCTGCTAGGAGGAGAACATGAAGAAGTATGTTCTGTTGTAAATAGATTACCAAATTAGTCAGATATGTCAAGCAGAAAATCAAAGTTTTTTTAGCAGCCGATATTTCGGAAGCTTTGCTGCTAAAAAGGCACGTCTGGTAAGCGGCCTGCGTTGAAATTATTTATCGTATTGTTGAGACTTTTCCGTCATCGCTTTCTTTTTTGCCGAGCTGCTTGTGATGCCTTGTTGGATCAGTCCGGCAATATAGATTACAACGACGAGCGCAAGTATGAACCCGGTTAGTTTAGCCATCGCCTTGGTCTTGGATAAAAACAGTATTAGGATAATGACCAGAACGGCAATCGCGTAGGGGGTGTAGACATGATAGAAATTGACCAGAAGTGTGCTTAGCATTTCAAGATACATGTAGGTTTCTCCAGTTTAAATTATAAGTGCCAAACTAGCACAAATTGAGTGTGAAGGGGAGCCGCAGAGTAGATTGTTTCTTGTTTGCAGGCTGTTTTTGTTATAAATAGTTAGATAAGGTTTTATATTTTTTCTGGAGGTGATTATGCGTCTGCGATTATTGCTTGTCTGGATCGCTGCTTCAGTTAGTCTGTTGTTTCTGTCTGTGTTGTCAGTGGCTGCCGAGACCGGCCGGGTGACGGTCAAAGAAACTGCCATTAAAAAGTCTCCCCGTATTTTCAGTGGAACCATAGAGACTCTGCATTACGCCGATCAGGTAGAAATTGTTTCCCGTGCCAAAGGCTGGGTGCAGATCGAACTTGCGGACGGTAAAAGTGGCTGGATCCGTAGCTCACATCTGAGCAAGTCTGAATTGTCACTGCAGACCGGTGCGCAGATGGTTGATGTTGCGGCCTCTGATGATGAATTAACTTTGGCCGGCAAAGGGTTTGATCGACAGGTTGAGAATAATTACCGCAAGCAGAATGTCGATGTGGACTATGTCTGGATCGACCGGATGGTAAGTTATCACGTTGACGACGCAGAACTGATTATATTCCTCGAGCAAGGCGGCCTCTCGATACGCCCTGGGGGTGATTATGATAAGTAATCAGACCGGCATCAAACAACTGCTGCTGACTGTTGCGGCATTACTGCTGCTCTGGGGTTGTGAGGCGGTGAAGGTGGTCACCGATATCGGCACCTCGATTGCGGTTTCGCAAGGGGCTATTTCCGACGATCAGGCCGAGTCGATCCGCAAAACCTCAGTGGCGGTCGGTAAGGCGTTTACCGACATTACTCCGGAACAGGAGTACTACATCGGTCGTGCGGTCGGTGCGTCAATCGTCGGTCAGTACAAACCGTATACAGATGTTGCTGCAACCAGATATCTCAACCTGCTCGGACAATCAATCGCCCGGGCGTCGGATCTGCCGGTTACCTACGGCGGTTATCATTTCCTGATTCTGGACAGCGACGAAGTCAACGCTTTTGCTGCGCCCGGCGGTCTTATTTTTATAACCCGGGGTATGTTGCGTTGTTGTCAAGATGAAGATGCGGTAGCGGCTGTCGTGGCACACGAGATTGCTCATGTTCAAGCCCGGCATGGTTTGCAGGCGATCAAGAAGAGCCGCATTACCGAGGCACTGACGATCATCGGTGCCGAAAGTGCCAAGCAGTTTGGTGCGGCTGACCTGGCCAGGTTGACCGAGGCCTTCGAGGGGAGCATTCGTGACGTGACCAAAACGCTGGTCAACAATGGCTATTCGCGAGCCTTTGAATATGAGGCTGACCAGATTGCCGGTCAATTGTTGCAACGGCTCGGTTACGATCCGGCCGCCCTGTCGATCATGCTCACAGCAATGCAACAGCGTCTGGTCGGTGACCAGCGTGGTTTCGCCCATACCCACCCGGTACCATCTGAGCGGATTGTTCGTCTGATCCATCTGTCCGGTTTGCCGGCCGAGGCAGCTCCTGTGGCACGTTGGCAGCGTTTTTCACAAAACATGTCTGGGATTTGACGTATGGGCCGTACCCTTCGCTACGGACTTCTGATCGGTCTGGCCAGTTTTTGTCTTGGCCTGCTGTTGCAATGGAGCGGCGCTTTCCTGGCGTTGGAACGAACTACCTGGCGCTGGCGGGTCGGCCATTTTGCCAACGGTCCTGTCGGCCCCGCCCCGATTGTCCTGATTGCACTCGATCAACAGAGCCTCGATTGGGGGCAGCGTGAAAATCAACTCTCCTGGCCCTGGCCGCGTGAAGCTTATGCCCTGATTCTAGATTTCTGTCGTCGAAGCGGAGTAAAAGCTGTTGCCTTTGATTTGCTGTTTTCTGAATCTTCACTGTATGGTGTTGATGATGATCTTGCCCTGGCTGAGGCGATGCACCGTGCCGGTACGGTTGTCGGGAGCGGTGCTCTCGGCAGTGGCTCTGCAACCGATTGGCCCGGGACGAGTGATTGGTTTATGCCGAATAGTAAACATTCGGCGCAGTCTGCTCAGTATGTTCGCGCCAGTCTGCCAGTTACCGAACTGACCGCTGCTTTTGATCTGCTTGGCAACGTAAGTGCCGCTCCCGATAGCGACGGGGTGTTCCGCTCGGCCACCCTGGTTACGTATCTGAACGAGCAACCGGTCCCTTCACTGGCTTTGGCTCTGTATCTGTCTACCCATCAAGGCACGCAGATTGTGGCAGGGGAGGATGGTTACGCTTTTGCCGGTCAGCACGTGCCGGTTGGCCCCGATGATCGGGTTGTCCCGCGCTACCGGGGAGCGTCGGCGACCTTTACGACCTTGTCAGCGGCAGCGGTGATACAGTCGGAGTTGCTGTTACAAGAAGGCCGACCGTCGCTAATCGATCCAGAACAACTACAGGGCGCATATGTATTGTTCGGGTTGAGTGCACCGGGGCTATTTGATCTGCGGCCAACTCCGCTCGATGGTGTGTTTCCGGGAATGGAAATCCATGCCACCTTGCTCGATAATCTTTTGGCCGGGGATTTTCTGAAAACTGTTCCCGTGTTTGTCTCGGCTCTATGGGCGCTCGGCTTTGCTCTGGTCTCCGGCCTGCTGATCTGCCGTTGTCGCAACTCCACACAAACCATTGTCCTGTTTGCCCTGTTGATTCCGTTGCCGCTGATTTTCGGATATCTGGCTTATAGCAGCGGCTATGTCCTGCCGGTTGCTTTTCCGGGCGGGGCAGCCGCTTTTGCCTTGGTCGGTGGCGTGTTGTTCAACTATGCGACAGAAGGGCGCAAGAAGCGGGAAATTCGCAAAGCTTTCAATCAGTATCTGC
>JAUVAJ010000331.1 GCA_030591795.1 Desulfuromonadales bacterium
AAAAGGCCAAACTCCTCTGGCCTTCAAGATTCCACCACACTGCGGCATCGACCAAGTCGTGCTCAGCCCGCGTGCTTCATCCATGGAGGATTTCGGTCGTCTAACCGGCCTGCCTCTTACCGGCAAACCTTCACCATCACAGTTCAACAGTTACCTCAAGCTGCTGGCCGCGTTCGGTGTGACACGCTAACCACGATGCGCCTGCCCGGAACCCTTTTCAGTTACGCCGGCGGGCTCCTGACAGCCCCTTATCTACACCTTCCACCTGCACTACCAATACTTATTCTGGTTGCGACTGGCGCTTGGGCACTAAGTTCCACCCGCGCGACTACAAATAGCGACTCGACACGGTTGTCCACGCTATGCCTCATTATCTGTTTTTTCTCTATCGGCTTATTTCAATATCAAATCACTGTTTCGCCACCGATCAATTCATCGGCCATACATCATCTGGGTGGACAAGGTCCGGTTATTCTTGAAGGCAACATTGAGTCCATGAACACGCGCTTCCCGGACGGCGCCACATGCTTGATTAGCGTGACCTCTTCGCTTGCGCAGGGGGTGACCACAAAACGAAGCGGCAAACTACTGCTCAAGATCGAACAATTGACTGACAAGCTGCAACCTGGTGACCTAATTCGCTTTCGCACTCGACTCCGGGTTCCGCGGGCCTTTGGCGCTCCTGGAGAATTTAACTACCAGCGGCACCTGGCTCACCAGGCTGTTTTTGTAACCGGATTTGTCCATAGCAGTAACGATATTGTACGGCTTGAATCGTCAGCTATTCAGATGCCGGGCACTATTTTACGCCACTGGCGGCAACAGGTCGGCGACATCATTAATGCGTCAGTCCCGGCGCACCTGGCACCGTTCCTGCGCGGTCTGGCAACCGGTGATCGCGGTGCATTATCACCAGAGCAGAGAAAGTTTCTGGCGCAAAGCGGCATTGCCCACCTGTTTGCCATATCCGGCCTGCATCTCGGGATTATTGCTTCGTTTCTCTATATTCTACTGTTGACCATCTATCGCCAGGTGCCGTGGCTACTGCAAAAGGCGCCACCACGCAGATTTCTTCCGGCCGTGATTCTGCCGGTCGTGGCGGCCTATATGCTGTTTACCGGTGGCGCTATTTCAACCTTGCGCGCACTACTCGGACTGGCCGCAGTGACAGCGGCTTTCCTCCTGCGGCGTCAGATCGCCCCATTACACTTACTGGCAACAGCTGCCCTGGTAATGCTATTGCTCGATCCGTTAGCTGTTTTCACTCCAGCTTTTCAGCTCTCGTTTGCCGGGGCTGCCGGAATTCTCTGTATCACGCCGCGCTGGACAGCAATCTGCCAAGGCCGATCCAGGCTGTTTGTTTATCCGGCTACTCTTTTGGTCGTCACTCTCGCCGCAACTACTGCTACGCTCCTCCTGGTGCTGCTGCATTTTCACGTTCTGGCACCAGCCGGTTTGCTGCTGAATATGATCGCTGTCCCGGCAGTCACGCTGCTAGCAGTTCCGCTCTGTCTGGCCGGAGTCGTCGCTGCTGTCTTCAGTCCGACAATAGCGGCAGTGCTGTTTAATCTGGCGGCGACAGTTCTGGACCATATACTTAACGCATCAGAAGCTGTTCTTGCCCTGCCCGGCTTTTCCGGTCAGTATCTCTACCTGCCATTCTCCGCCTTGCTCGGTGTCGGCCTGCTCATCCTGGCGTTACTCGCCCCGGCAACAATACGCTTCAGGATTGCCGGGCTGCTCATAGCCATTGCTTTGCTGTCCGCTCCATTTATGTACAACCAGAATTCAGACCGACTCAGCATCGTCGCCATCAGCGTCGGCCAGGGTGATGCAACCCTGGTTACCACCTCTACCGGCAAAACGATCCTGATAGATGGTGGCGGCTTTTCGCAATCCAGTTACGATACCGGCGAACGGCTTGTCGCACCGACACTCGGTTATCTTGGCATCAGAACAATCGATGCGGTTCTCCTGTCCCACAATCATCCGGACCACCGCAACGGACTGCAGCACATCCTGCAGCGCTTCAATGTTCGCAATTTCTGGAGTCCGGTTAACATCAAAAAACTCCCGACCTCATTCCAATCAACCCTGGCCGATCGGCATATCAAGGTACGGACCTTTGCCGAAAACTGGTCGATAATCGAACAGACCGCCAACTCTAAAATTGCCATTTACCGTGTTCCCGGTCGACCAGAATCGACAAACGACCAATCTATGGTGCTCTATGTTCAACATGGCAACGATGGAGTGCTTTTAACCGGCGACCTGGAAACAATGGGGATCAACCAACTGGCGCTCGATCCGCCACCCGGCCCGGTCACCTTGCTAAAATTCCCCCACCACGGCAGTCGTTTTTCAAATCCACTGCCGTTGGTCAAACAATATAACCCTCAGGCCGCCTATATTTCTGTCGGATACAACAATCGCTATGGCCAACCACATGCCTCTGTGCTGTCTCTACTCGACAATTATCCTCTCCAGTTGGAGCGTACGGATCTATCCGGCTCTTTGTATTTTTCCAGCACCGGCAAAACATGGAGCACAAGACGTTGGCGTCAAGGGCTTTTCCGTTGACACAAAGTACTGAATTTAGCTAGAATAATTGGGTTTATTGTTACATTCCTTGAAGGGGGCTCCAATGGCGCAAACGACAATTATGGTCGTTGATGATGAACAGTTTTTTCTTCATCTCTATTCTGACATGTTAAAAGATAGCAGTTTCGCCGTCGAAACCTGTTCGTCCGGCGAAGCTGCGATTAAACGTATTAAGCAGGGTGGCATCGATGTCGTCTTAACCGATATGGTCATGCCGGACGTCGACGGCCTTGAAGTCCTGCGCGTTGCCAAGGCACAAAGCAACCCGCCTGACG
>JAUVAJ010000206.1 GCA_030591795.1 Desulfuromonadales bacterium
CCGAATATATTGAGGAGCAGACGCCGCAAACTGTCGAGCTGGCGGATGTGCTGCGGCTTCAGGGACAAGCAGTTTTGATCGATGCGCGCATTCCGGAATTGTATGTTGAGGGGCATCTACCCGGTGCCATGTCGTTGCCGTACACCGAGGTCGAGACTTATCTTGCTACATTCAAGGAGCAGATAGCGCAAGCAGAACCGATTATCATCTATTGCAGTGGTTACGGTTGCCCGGATTCTTTTGATCTGGCAACGCTGCTGTTGGCAGAAGGTTATCTGGAGGTTCGTGTATTTGCGGGTGGCTACCCGCAGTGGCACGATGCCGGTAAGCCGATTGAAACGGGGCGACCATGAAGCCACGCGGTTTTTATTCCTGGCATCTTGGCCGGGTGTTGCTGGGGTGTGTATTTGTCTATGCCGGCGTACTCAAAGGGTTCGATGTTGAGGCGTTTGCCGGGCAGGTAGCTGCTTATGAAATTTTACCCTATCAGTGGAATATAATCGTTGCCGCGATTTTACCCTTTATCGAGCTGATTGTCGGTCTGCACCTGATTTTCAATCGCTGGGTTCGGGCGGCGGCTGTGGTGGTCGCCGGTCTCTGCGCCACGTTTCTGGTGCTGTTGGCTTCGGTGCTGCTGCGCGGCATGGCGATCGATTGTGGTTGCTTCGGCCCGCAAGACAGCAGCACACCGCTACAGGCGATCGTCCGCAATCTACTGCTGCTGGCAATGGCCCACTTTATTTTTCACCTGAGCAACCATTATTCCCCGGCGTCGGCTGCTGCTGACCGAGACGACTGACTTATGGAAGCGTGGCAACAGGGTTTGAATGCGAGTCTGGTGCGGCCGGTTGAGTTGGCCGCAACCTTCGGGCTTGAGCCGGCCGGAATCAAAGCGGTGACCGAGCGCTATCCGGCCCGGATCACCCCATATCTGCAACGACTGTTGGCGAGCGCACCTGACCCGTTGCTGCGGCAGTTTCTGCCCGATCCGCAGGAGCTGGCTGAGGATGCTCTGCCGGAAGACCCCCTGGATGAAGCCCGACTGGCGCCGGTGCCGGCCGTGGTGCATCGTTATCCGAACCGGGCGCTGCTGCTGGCGGCGAACAGTTGTGCCGCTTATTGCCGGTTCTGTACGCGCAAGCGGCGGGTTGGTCAACGCGACAGTAATCTCTCCTTTGGTGAAGTTCTGGACGGCATCGCCTATATTGCCGCGCAGCCGCAGATAAATGAAGTTATCATCTCCGGAGGCGATCCGCTGACCTTGTCGGACAACCTGCTCGGTGAAATTCTGCAGCGTCTGCAAAATATTGAGCATGTCACCCTGTTGCGGATTGCGACCCGGACGCCGGCGGTTATGCCGGAGCGGATCACATCGCAGCTCGCACACCTGCTCGGACGTTTTCAACCGCTTTACCTCAGTACACATTTCAATCATCCGGCCGAATTGACTGCCGAAGCCAGGCAGGCCTGTCATCTTCTGGCCGAGGCTGGGGTGCCGTTGGTCAACCAGAGTGTACTGCTCAAAGGGGTGAACGACGATGCGCAGACTCTGGCGACGCTGTTTACCGAGCTGTTGCACTGCCGGGTTCGCCCTTATTATTTACATCAGATGGATCCGGTACACGGCACCGGTCATTTTCGAGTCCCGGTTGAACGCGGTCTGCAGCTGCTGGCTGAACTGCGTCAGACCGTTTCCGGCTTGGCGATACCGCATTATGTGATTGACTCCCCCGGTGGGCTCGGTAAGGTCCCGCTGACGCCTGATACGATTGTCTCCCTCGGGCCGGTTGTTCGTCTGCGTACCGCCTCGGGGCAGACGGTTGACTACCCGAATGCACACTGACAAAGGGGCGTTTACGCCTTGCATCCGCTGTTTGTAAGTGGGATTATTCACGTCTTACCCTGTTTCTGAAAGGATAGTTTTATGAAGTTGCTGTTGAAAGGTCTGATTCTGGTTTCTATCGTTGTCGCCCTTGGTTTGCCGGCTGTGGCCGAGGAGTTGTCTGATCCGGTGGGGGAGAAACTGCGCGCCGATTTTCCGACGCTTATGTACACTGAAATCAAGCCGACACCGATCGCCAATATGTACGAGGTTATTGCCTCCGGACAGATTTTTTACTACTTCCCCGACTCATCGCATCTGATGTTCGGGGCGTTGATTGACAAGGCCGGCACCAATCTGACCGACCTGGCCAAGGCAGAGTTGCAGGCCAGAATGATCGAGGAGTTGCCGCTTGATAAGGCAGTCAAGATCGGCCATGGTCCGACAAAGGTGATCGAGGTGACGGATCCGGATTGCCCTTATTGCCGCAAGGCGAGTGATTTCTTTGCTGATAAAGACGAGCTGGTTACCCGCTATGTTTTCTTTTTCCCGTTGATGGACATTCATCCTGATGCGGTGGCAAAGGCGGCTTTTGTCCTCTCCTCTGAAGATCGGGCTGTCGCTTACCATGCAGTAATGTCTGGCATGTATGATACCGATCCGCTGCCGGCGTTTGAAGACAACCAGTTGCTCGAAGATCATCTGGAGCTGACCGGACAGCTCGGTGTGCGCAGCACCCCACAATTCTGGATCGGCGGTGAGCATGTCGAGGGGGCGAATATTTCGGAACTGGAGAGGCTTATTACACCGCCGAAAACTGACACAGGGGACTGATATGGAACCGACTGAACATCGGCACGGACCGAAAAATCAATTTGCCAGTGACAACTACTCCGGCATCTGTCCGGAGGCCTGGCAGGCGATGCAGGAAGCCAACAGTGGTTTCGCCAACGCTTACGGCGATGACGCCTGGACCGCCCGCGCTTGCAACCAGCTGCGGGATTTTTTCGAGACCGATTGTCAGGTGTTTTTCGTGTTCAATGGTACCGCTGCCAACTCCCTCGCCCTGTCGGCGCTTTGTCGTTCGTATCACAGCATCATCTGTCATGAGCTGGCACATATTGAAACCGATGAATGTGGAGCACCGGAGTTTTTTTCCAACGGCACCAAGGTGCTGCTGGTTACCGGCGACAATGGCAAGGTTGACCCAGGAGCGATCGGTACTGTCGTCAACCGCCGGACTGATATCCATTATCCAAAACCGAAAGTGCTCTCTATTACCCAGGCGACCGAACTCGGAACAGTCTATAGCCCGGACGATCTGCAGGCAATCCGCGCCGAAGTTGAGCGGTATCACTTGAAACTGCACATGGATGGCGCCCGGTTTGCCAACGCGGTGGCCAGCCTCGGCGTGGCCCCGAAAGAAATCACCTGGCAAGCAGGAGTTGATGTCTTGACCTTCGGTGGGGCCAAGAGCGGTATGGCTCTCGGTGAGGCGGTGGTCTTTTTTAATAAAGAGCTGGCCGACGAATTCGATTACCGCTGTAAACAGGCCGGTCAGCTTGCTAGTAAAATGCGCTTTTTGTCGGCACCGTGGTACGGTATGCTGACAGGCGGTGCCCTGCTCAAACGGGCTGGGCACGCCAACGCCATGGCCCAAGAACTGGCGGCGCAGTTAGGCGCAATACCGGAGATCGAGATAGTCCACCCGGTTGAAGCGAATGCGGTTTTTACCCGGATGCCACAAAGCCTGATCGACAGCCTTAAAACTGCCGGCTGGCATTTCTACACCTTTATAGGTACCGGTGAGGCACGGTTGATGTGCTCCTGGCAGACCAGCCCGGATGATATAACGGCATTGGTCGCCGATGCTCGCCGGTTGACCGCTTAAACAGAGACCAATTGATCAGAATGATCGTTGGATAGGTACGCTGATGCGAAAATTTGCCAACCTGTTTTTTGCCGTTTATCTGGCAGACGGGATCATTTCTTTACTGCATGAACTGCTGGCTGTTTTTATGCAGACGGCCCCAACCAGCGGTCTGCGCAATCTCGTCGCGCTCGTAGCCCTGTTGCTCGCCATTCCTCTCTACATCAGCCTCGGCATCGATCGACGCCTGCCGAAGCTTATCATTATCCCGCAGGTGTTATTTATCTTCTGGATCGGCGTTGGTGCCTGGCCGATTGTCGAAACTGGCGGCTCGTTTGGTCTGTTGGCTGCTGCTGCCCAGATCTTGCTCGGGCTGCTGCCGTTTATCCTCTTTGCTGGGACCGCCGGTAGCAATCGCCTGCTACCGGAAGAACGCTTCCTTGACGACTTCTTTGGTTTGCGCAATACCTTACTGTTTTTTGTATTGCATCTTGTGCTGTTGCCTGTGGCCTTCGGTTTTATGGCAGTTGCAGTCATGGCGCATTACGCCGATATTGAGACCGCCGGGTTTATGCGTCTCGGCAGCGATGGCATTCATATGGAGGAACGGGTTTACAGCCGCGCCGGGAAAAACATCCGCC
>JAUVAJ010000306.1 GCA_030591795.1 Desulfuromonadales bacterium
ACAATGTTGCAGATTCTCCGTTTGATACTGATGGTCATGGCACAGCGGTGATGGGGATTATTTCCGGCAGTGCTGTCAGCGGCGATGCCATCGGGGTTGCACCGGCGGCGCAATGGATCGCTGCCAATCCTTTTGCAACAGCGACTACATCGTTCTCCTCACTACACAGCTCATTCGCCTGGGCCATGAATCCGGATGGTGACCCGGAAACCGATGACGCCCCGGATGTGGTAAACAATTCCTGGGCTCTCTATGCGACCAATATTTGCAGTCTGGAATTTCTGGCTGATATCAACTTGCTCAAGTCGGTCGGAATTGCCGTTGTTTTTGCGGCGGGTAATTCCGGACCTGATTCGTTAACCAGTTACAGTCCGGGGAACAATCCTGGGGTTCTTGCTGTCGGTGCGACTGATCAACAAGATGTGATTGCCCCGTTCAGTTCGCGCGGTACCTCTGCCTGCGATGGCGGGATCTTTCCGGAGGTGGTTGCGCCGGGAGTTGATGTGCTCTCGACGGCACTGGGCGGCACCTATAAGTCTGTTACCGGCACGTCATTTTCAACGCCGCATATCGCTGGAGTTATGGCTCTGTTGATGCAGGCATTTCCAGATGCGACAGTATCTGAGCTGGAGTCGGCCCTTAAGTACGCGACCGATGATCTTGGCCCGACTGGTTCCGATCAAGCTTACGGCTATGGACTTGTCAATGCCGTTCGTTCGTATCGTTATCTCGACGGGGAACCGATATTACGTTCACCATCTGAGCAGGCAGTTGGTGTTGCTTTGCCGGTTGTCTTTAACTGGGCTCAGAGATATGCGCTTCCGACTTCTCTTCTGATTTCAGATTCGATTGATTTTAGCCAGACGGTTCCAATTGTTATAACGAAAGTCACAGCTGCTGATAATAGTAACGTTCTTCTGGCCGGCTGCGGCCTGTTTGCTGTAGGTTTTGTCTTGCGTTGTCGCTTTCAACATCTCTTACGGGTTTTGTTGTTACTCGTAGTCTCGTTTCTGTTGCTCTCTTGTGGCGGCAGCGGCAGTACTCCGGTCGGCGAGGCTGCCGGAGTGGTTATGTCTTACACGGTTTCAGATCTGAACCCGGCAACCACCTACTATTGGCAGGTGCAGACGACCGACACCCTTGGCGGTGTCAGATCGAGCGTAGTGCACTCATTTACGACCCAATAACCGCTCATCCCCTCTTTGCGAACGCCTTATCTTGTGCTAATCTTTGCTGAGCTGGATTACACCTTGTTATTAATCCGTTATGCGGTCTGTTTGCTATTGTGAAGGAGTTGCCATGTCTGTGGAAAATAAGGTTGGTGCAAAGGTTCGCCAATTGCGCGAAATGCGTGAAATGACTGTAGAACAGTTGTCTGAACAGTCACATTGTGCGGTAGATATTCTGAACCAGATAGAGGCTGGGGAGCTGGTGCCGTCATTGACACCGCTGATGAAAATTTCTCGAGCCCTCGGTATTCGGCTTGGGACTCTGATCGATGACGAACCGCATGATGGGCCGGTAGTGGTAAAAGCCCAGCAATCACCGGGGGTGATTCGTTTCTCCGGCAAAGATCCATCGGCGGCCAAGAGCAATCTCGACTTTTATACTCTGGGGGCCGGTAAAAAGGATCGAAACATGGAACCGTTTTTGATCGATGTGCAGCCACGTGTTGATCGCGAAGCGCCACTCTCTTCGCACGAGGGTGAAGAATTTATCTATGTGCTCTCCGGTTGTATAGAGATCAATTATGGTCAATCAACCTACGAGCTGGAAACTGGCGATAGTATCTATTACGATTCTATCGTTTCACATGATGTGCATGCCAAAGGTGACAAGGCCCGTATCCTGGCCGTTGTTTACGCTCCTTTATAAGAGTCGGAGGTCTTAATAATGCCTTATACACAAAAGACCATCGGCACCTTTTTTGAGGAACAGGTCGCTCGGCTGCCGGATCATGAGTTTATTGTTTATCCCGACCGTGATTTGCGCTGGACTTACTCCGAGTTCAATCAGCGGGTCGACGACTTGGCTAAAGGGTTGCTGGCGACCGGAATAGGCAAGGGTGATCATGTCGGTATCTGGGCGCGCAATGTTCCCGATTGGCTGACCTTCATGTTTGCCACGGCCAAGATCGGTGCGGTGCTGGTGACCATCAATACGCTTTACCGCAGTTTCGAGCTTGAGTATGTGCTCAAACAGGCCGATCTTAAGGGGTTGGTCATCATCGACAGCTTTCGTGACCACGACTATCTGGAAACAGTCAACGGGTTGATCCCGGAATTAAAGACCTGCCAGCGTGGTCACCTGAAGAGTGAAAAATTCCCCAAGCTTAAAAGTGTCATCTACATTGGCCCGGAGAAGCATCGTGGCATGTACAATACCCGCGAGTTGATCTTGCTCGGCAGTCAGTGTGGTGACGAACGGTTTAATGCGGTTAAAAAATCGTTGGCGCCGCATGATGTAGTCAATATGCAGTACACTTCGGGCACCACCGGCTTTCCGAAGGGGGTTATGCTCAGCCATTACAACATTCTCAACAACGGATATTATATAGGTGAACGACAGAAACTCACCGAGCAGGATCGCATCTGTTTGCCGGTGCCGCTGTTCCACTGTTTCGGCTGCGTGCTTGGGGCGTTGGCCGCTCTGACCCATGGCGCAACCCTGGTGCCGGTCGAAGTTTTCGAGCCGTTGCAGGTGCTGGCTGCCGTTCAGCAGGAGAAGTGCACTGCCTTATATGGGGTGCCGACCATGTTTATCGCTGAACTCGATCATCCGATGTTTAATATGTTTGATCTCAGTTCCCTGCGTACCGGTATCATGGCCGGGTCGCCCTGTCCGGAAGAGACGATGAAGCAGGTGATGGAGAAGATGTATTGCAAAGATATCACCATCGCCTATGGCCTGACCGAGGCTTCGCCGGTGATTACCCAGACCCGTACGGACGATTCGCTCGCCCAGCGGGTCGGCACGGTTGGCGCCGCTCTGCCGGAGATTGAGGTCAAGATAGTTGACCCTGAAACTGGAGAAATCTGCAGTTCGGATGAGGCTGGAGAGCTATGCTGTCGTGGCTACAATGTGATGAAGGGCTATTACAATCTTCCAGAGCAGACGGCAGAAGCGATCGACAGTGATGGCTGGCT
>JAUVAJ010000176.1 GCA_030591795.1 Desulfuromonadales bacterium
AGCTGGATGGTTTGTTTGGTAAGTGCAGTAACTAACCCAAAGGAGGATCGAATGAAAGTCACAAAGTTGTTGGTTTTACTGATTAGTTTGTCTCTGCTGCTGGTCACGTTTGCACACGCTGGCAAAGATCTGGATGCGGTCAAGAAAAAAGGTTTTGTTCAGGCTGGCGTTAATGGTGGCGTTTTTGGTTTCGGTATGCCGGACAATAAAGGTATCTGGAAAGGTCTGGATGTCGACACTGCTCGCGCCGTAGCTGCAGCCGTCTTTGGCGATGCAAACAAGGTCAAGTTTACGCCGCTGACCGCCCAGCAACGTTTTACTGCCCTGCAGTCTGGCGAAATTGACGTATTGACCCGTAATGCTACCCGTACTCTGAGCCGAGATACCCAGTTGGGCTTAAACTTCGTAACGGTTAATTATTATGATGGTCAGGGCTTTATGGTGCCAAAAAAACTCGGCATCAAGAGCGCCAAAGAGCTCAGCGGTGCAACCGTCTGCGTTCTGCCGGGAACAACAACCGAGCAGAATGCGGCTGACTTTTTCCGTTCCAATAACATGAAGTGGAAGCCGGTCGTTATCGAGTCGACCTCCGAACTGGCCAAGACCTTCTTTGCCGGGCGTTGCGATGTGTTGACCTCCGACGCTTCCCAGCTGGCCGGAACCCGTGCAGTTGCACCGAATCCTAAGGATTACGTTGTACTGCCTGAGATCATCTCCAAAGAGCCGCTGGCTCCGGCCGTTCGTCATGGTGATGACCAGTGGAAGGACATTGTTGATTTCTCCGTACTGGCGATGATTAATGCTGAAGAGCTGGGTATCACGTCGAAGAATATCGACAAGATGCTCAAGAGCAAGGATCCGATGATCCAGCGGTTCCTCGGTGTAATCGAAGGTAACGGCAAGTCCCTCGGTCTGGATGAGAAGTGGGCTTACAACATCATCAAGCAAGTTGGCAACTACGGCGAGGTTTTTGAGCGTAACGTCGGCGTCAACACTACGCTTGGTATTGAGCGTGGACTAAATGCTCTCTGGACCAATGGTGGTCTGATGTATTCGCCGCCATTCAAGTAAGTATTTGTAGTCCGATCGGGGCGGCGTAAAAGCTGCCCCGATCTTGCCTTATTGCAAGCGACACGGTATTCTTCTGTAAATATCCAATCCAGCATTTAGACAAGGTCAGCTTTGAACAGAGAACCTGTCATCACAACTGATACAGAACTTCGCCCGAGTGCTGTGCCGTTCTGGCGTGATCCGGAAAAGCGGGCGATTGTTTTGCAGGTCGTGGCGTTGCTGCTGGTCGCATTTGTCAGTTACTATCTGTTTTCCAACACCCAGGCTAATCTAGAGCGCCAGTCGATTGCTACCGGATTTGGATTTCTCGACACGGAAGCCGGTTTCGAGATTGGTGAATCGGTTATCGAGTATTCGGCGGCTGACAGCTACTACGATGCTCTACTGGTTGGTGTCCTCAATACGCTCAAAGTTTCCCTGATCGGGATCATTCTCACCGTTATCCTCGGCACCTTTGTCGGTATTGCCCGACTCTCCAGTAACTGGCTGGTGGCCAAACTGGCGGCAGCTTACATTGAGTTGATGCAGAACATCCCGGTGTTGCTGCAGCTCTTTTTCTGGTACGCCATTTTCTACGAATCGTTCCCCTCGCCGCGGCAGGCGCTCAATCCGATATCCGGTGTGTTTTTGTGTAATCGAGGCCTGATTTTTTCGGTTCCCGAGGCCCACTCGGCACATACGGCTATGTGGTGGATGTTGTTTGTAGCTCTGGCTGTTGGTTGGGGACTGCAGCGCTGGGGTAGTCGGCGTCAGGCCCAGACCGGTCAGGCCTTCCCGGCGATTCGCGTTACCCTGGCGTTCAGTATTCTGTTGCCGCTGTTGGCCTGGGCTGTTTTCGGAGCTCCGACGGCAATGGACATTCCGGTACTACAAGGTTTCAATTTCGAGGGTGGTATAACGGTCAGTCCGGAATTCAGTGCCCTGTTGCTTGGCCTGGTGTTTTATACGGCGGCTTTCGTGGCCGAGATTGTGCGTGCCGGTATCCAGTCGGTCAGCCGTGGCCAAGTTGAGGCGGCCATGGCGGTCGGTTTGAATTCTGGTCAGGTACTGCATCTGGTGATTTTGCCGCAGGCGTTGCGGGTAATTATTCCGCCGCTGACCAGCCAACTACTCAATCTGACTAAAAACAGTTCGTTGGCCATTGCCATCGGTTATGCCGATTTTGTGGCGGTGACCAATACCACTATCAATCAGACTGGACAGGCAATCGAGGGCGTGGCGTTGATCATGCTGGTTTACCTGTCTATCAGTCTGTCGACATCGGTGTTTATGAACTGGTACAACAAAAAAATGGCGTTGGTGGAGAGGTGACTTGATGAACGATCCATCCACGACAACAACGCGCGAATATCTTCAGCCGCCGGTATCTGAGGTCGGTCTGTTTGGCTGGTTGCGCAGCAATCTGTTTAACAATTGGTACAATTCCCTGTTGACTATAATAGTATTAGTGCTGGCCTTGCAATTGCTTCCGCCAATCTTCAACTGGGCTTTTGTCGACAGTGTCTGGAACACCCCGGCCAAAGAGTGTCGTGACATTGAGGGCGCCTGTTGGTCGATTATTCCGCAGAATGCCAATTTTATCTTTTTCGGATTTTTCCCTGAGGAGCAACAGTGGCGACCGGGTCTTGCCATGGTGCTGCTCATCGGTCTGGTGGTCTATTCCAAGGATCGTGCCCACTGGAAAAAATCACTCGGCGTTTACTGGCTGATCAATCTGGTCGTTATGGGCAGCTTGATGTATGGCGGCGTGTTCGGTATGCCGGTAGTCGAGACCGATCAGTGGAGTGGCTTGCCGTTGACGTTCATGCTGGCCCTGTTCGGTATGGTTTTCGCCTATCCACTCGGTGTACTGCTGGCACTCGGTCGACGCTCGCGGATGCCAGCGATCAAGACGCTTTGTGTAGTATATATTGAAATGATTCGCGGGGTACCGCTGATCAGTCTGTTGTTCATGTCATCGGTGATGTTTCCGTTGTTTCTCCCCGAGGGGGTGACGATAGACAAGGTGCTGCGCGCCCAGGTGGCTATCATTCTCTTTACTGCCGCCTATATTGCCGAAGTGGTGCGTGGTGGTCTGCAGGCAATGCCGCGTGGCCAGTATGAAGCGGCCGACTCGCTCGGCCTGAACTACGGTCAGACGATGCGGTTGATTATCCTGCCGCAGGCTCTGAAAATAGTTATTCCTCCTACCGTAGGTATCCTGCTGTCCGCCTTCAAGGACACCTCGCTGGTAGTTATTATCGCCCTTTACGATGTACTGAAGACAACCAAGGTCACCTTGTCGAATCCGAAGTGGACCAACTATTCAACCGAGGCCTATCTCTTCTTGGCGTTGCTCTACTTCATTTGTTGTTATGCGATGTCGAGTTACAGCCGTAAACTGGAAAAAGAACTGGACACCGGCCTTTGATATCCAGGCCGGCCGGAAACTGCGAGAGTGCCATGAACGAGACCGAAAATAAGACAGCCACCGTTCCGACTGACGGGCCGGTCATCGAAATCAACAGCATGCACAAATGGTATGGCGATTTTCATGTGCTCAGCGATATCAATCTGCAGGTGCAACCGCAGGAGCGGATCGTTATCTGCGGCCCTTCGGGCTCGGGCAAGTCGACGCTTATTCGTTGTATCAACCGGCTTGAGGAGCATCAGCGCGGCCAGATTATCGTCAACGGTACTGAACTGACCAACGACATCAAGAACATCGAAAAGGTGCGAGCTGAAGTCGGGATGGTTTTTCAGCATTTCAACCTTTTCCCCCATCTGACCATTGTCGAAAATCTGACCATGGGCCCGATCTGGGTACGCAAGACTTCCAAGAAAGAGGCGGAAGAGATGGCGATGATGTATCTGGATAAGGTGCATATCGCTGAACAGGCGCAGAAGTTTCCGGGTCAGCTTTCCGGTGGCCAGCAACAACGGGTGGCGATTGCCCGCAGCTTGTGCATGAAACCGCAGGTGATGCTGTTTGATGAGCCGACCTCGGCCCTTGACCCGGAGATGATCAAGGAGGTCCTCGATGTCATGATCGAACTGGCCGAAGAAGGGATGACAATGCTGGTGGTTACTCACGAGATGGGCTTTGCCAAGAGCGTCGCCGACCGAGTTATGTTTATGGATGACGGACAGATTGTCGAGCAGAATAATCCGCACGATTTCTTTGACAATCCGCAGCATGAACGAACCAAACTATTCCTCAGTCAGATCCTCGACTGAGCGGATTATTTAAAGATTATCAGAGTATTTCAAAGCGGTTTGCTGCTACATTCTTGCGTGACTGCAACGGATCGAAGATGGTGCCGTTCATAACGATGTAGACGCCAGCCGGCAGTAGCTGTACGGCGGTCAACGCACTGGCGATATTGTAGAGGGCATCGCTGTTGCGAAACCGGGCCGGCTGCATCGCTCCGGTTATAACAATCGTTTTCTCCGGAATTCCCTGTAACTCCCTCCCCGTCTCAATCATGGTATCCGTGCCGTGGGTGATTACAACCTGTTGCGACCCGGTTGACTCGACCGCCTGGCGGATACACTCACGATCCTCCGGAGTCATCTCGAGGCTGTCTTTTTGCATCAGCTCCGTGACCTGGTAGTCGATGGTCAGGTTGGCTTCGCGCAACACTTCTGATATTTGCGGCTCACCAACCTGAAATGAACTTTTGGCATCAAAGTAGACTTTGTCGATGG
>JAUVAJ010000035.1 GCA_030591795.1 Desulfuromonadales bacterium
ATGGCGACCCGGTTTCGCACCTTTGATCTTGACCGGATAGCTGAAGCGACTGCGCATCTTGGCGGTGGTCTGTTTTCACTTGAAATGTGGGGTGGTGCGACCTATGACGTTTCTATGCGCTTTCTTAACGAGGATCCATGGGAACGACTCGATCGACTGCGCGAAAAAGTACCGAATATTCTGTTTCAGATGTTGTTACGTGGTTCCAATGCTGTCGGTTATACCAACTATCCTGATAACGTAGTGCAGGAGTTTGTCGCCAAGGCGGCCGAGAGTGGCATTGATATTTTCCGTGTGTTTGATTCGTTGAACTGGAGCAAGGGGATGCAGGTCGCGATGGACGCGGTGCGCAAGTCCGAAGCTATTTGCGAGGCGTCGATCTGTTATACCGGCGATATCCTTGATCCGAAGCGTGACAAGTACCCACTCGAATATTATGTAAACCTCGCTAAAGAGTTGGAGAAGATGGGTGCCCATATCCTGGCGATCAAGGATATGGCCGGTCTGCTCAAACCGTTTGCCGCTGAAAAGCTGGTCAAGGCGTTGAAAAATGAGATCGGCATCCCGATCCATCTGCACACTCACGACACCTCAAGTAATGGTGGTTCGATGCTTATGATGGCCGCTCAGGCCGGTTGTGACATCGTCGATACGGCACTCTCTTCAGTCTCCGGTCTGACTGCTCAACCGAACATGAATGCTCTGTTGTCTACTCTGGAAGGGACGATCTGGGATCCGCAACTTGACCAGAATGGTTTGCAGAAGTTAGCCAACTATTGGGAAACAGTCCGTACCTACTATGCGCCCTTCGAATCGGAACTTCGTAGCGGCACCGCACAGGTTTACTACCACGAGATACCTGGTGGTCAGTACTCCAACTACAAACCTCAGGTTGAGGGTCTTGGTCTCGGCCATCGCTGGGAAGAATGCAAGGAGATGTACCGTAAGGTCAACGATATGTTCGGTGATCTGGTCAAGGTTACACCCTCATCGAAGATCGTTGGCGATATGGCGATGTTTATGGTGCAGAACAATCTTGAGCCCGAGGATGTGTTTGAGCGTGGCGAGGAACTCGCTTTCCCGCAGGGAGTTATCGACTTCTTTAAAGGGATGATTGGTCAACCATATGGCGGTTTTCCAAAAGAACTGCAGAAAATCATTCTGAAGGGCGAGCAACCGTTAACCTGCCGTCCGGGGGAACTGCTTGAGCCGGTAGACTTTTCAGCAAAAAAGGCAGAATTAGAGAAAAAGCTTGAACACGAAGTTTCCGACCGGGATGTGTTATCGGCGGTTCTTTATCCGGGAGTTTTTGAAACATTCGATCGGCATCGTCAGATGTACAGCGATACCTCATTTATGCCGACGCCAGTTTTTTTCTACGGGCTCGACGTCGGTGATGAAGTGTCGATTGATATAGAAGCTGGTAAAACCTTGATTATAAAACTCAATGCAATAGGTAAGGTGCAAGAGGATGGCACCAGAAATATCTATTTTGAACTCAATGGCGAGCCGCGTCAGGTGACGGTTGTCGATCTGTCGGTTGAAACCGATGAGTCGAGTCATGTCAAAGCCGATCCGGATGACACTAAACAGGTCGGAGCGCCGATGCCTGGCAAGATCTTTAAACTACTGGTTGATATTGGCGACAAGGTAAAAGAGGGCGACACCCTGATTTCAACCGAAGCCATGAAGATGGAGACGGCAGTTAAGGCCAAGCGTGACGGTGTGGTCAAGGAAATCATGTTCAAAGAAGAGGATCAAATTGAACCGGGCGACCTGCTACTAGTATTTGAATGATCTGACATTGCCAGCGTGGTCATACTGAGTATTATTATGAAATGCAGTGAAAATGGAGGTCTTAACGGACTCCATTTTTGCATTGTGAATTGATATTTTCCAATATTCGGTTAGAGTTTACTTTGCTGTTTTAATTCTGTATTTAACTTTGTCTTGAGCTGTAAGGAGATGAACTATGGCATCTGTAAAAGGAACCCGTACCGAACATAACCTGCTGGCAGCATTTGCCGGTGAGTCCCAGGCCCGTAACCGTTATACCTATTTTGCTTCAGTTGCACGCAAAGAGGGGTATCGGCAGATTGAAGCGTTGTTTATTGAAACGGCCGAAAACGAGCGCGAGCATGCCAAACGATTTTTTAAATTCCTCGAAGGTGGCGCGCTCGAAATTACTGCGACTTATCCCGCTGGTATAATCGGCAGCACAACCGACCATCTCAAGGCGGCGGCCGATGGTGAAAATGAGGAGTGGACAATACTCTATCCAGCGGCGGCAGATGTTGCCGATGAAGAAGGTTTTCCGGAAGTAGCTCAGGCATTCAGAGCCATTGCCAAGGTCGAAGCTAAGCACGAAGCGCGCTATCGCAAATTACTGGCGAATATCGAAAGCGGCAAAGTATTTAAAAAGGATAACAGCGTCGCCTGGAAATGCGCAAACTGTGGTTATGTACACGAAGGAGACGAAGCGCCGGGTATGTGTCCGGCTTGCGTGCATCCACAGGAGCATTTTGAGCTATTTGTTGAAACCTACTGATAGGTTTCACGCTTAATTATAAAAAGGGCCACCAGCATCGCTGGCGGCCCTTTTTTATTGTCAGGCGCGTTCCATTCTGCCTAAAGATAACGCAGGACTGCCTATATATTAACCAATTACAGACGTGAATCAGGTGTGAAGGTGCTAAAACAGTGACTGAAAAGATGGCATGACATTTGATAAGTAGTTAAGCGGTGATGACAAATTACATCAGCACTTTCTGCCAGGGTGTTGGCGATTGAGCCATGTTGTTTTGTCATTACCTTTTTAACTACTGAGGAGGTTAGGTCATGGAATCATCTGTTCAGTCGCTGTCCAGTTCTGGCGATGTTCTGTTTTTGCTGCTTGGTGCGGTTATGGTTTTTGCCATGCATGCCGGTTTTGCTTTTCTCGAGGTAGGTACGGTTCGTAAAAAGAACCAGACCAACGCTTTTGTTAAAATACTTACTGACTGGTCAGTTTCTACTGTGGTCTATTTTTTGGTCGGTTACCCGATCGCATACGGTATCCATTTTATGATGCCGGCGGAAGAACTGCTCGGTGCAACCCAGGGATATGAACTGGTTCGGTTCTTTTTCCTGCTCTGTTTCGCTGCCTGTATCCCGGCGATCATTTCCGGCGGTATCGCTGAGCGTACCCGTTTCTGGCCACAAGTTCTGGCCAGTGCAATCTTTGTTGGTCTGTTGTATCCGCTGTTTGAGTCATTTATCTGGGGGCAGAACAGTTCCAGCCTGCAAGGTTTTTTCGAGACGACTTTCGGTGCGCCGTTCCACGACTTTGCCGGTAGTGTTGTTGTTCATTCGATGGGTGGCTGGCTGGCCTTGACTGCAGTTCTACTGCTTGGCCCGAGAATGGGCCGTTGGGTGCGCGGCAAGAATCAGCCGATTCCAAGTAGCAATATTCCATTTCTGGCTCTCGGTAGCTGGATTCTGGCCGTTGGCTGGTTCGGGTTTAATGTTATGAGTGCCCAGTCCCTCGAGGGGATTTCGGGGCTGGTTGCGGTTAACTCTCTACTGGCGATGGTAGGTGGTGTCCTGTTTGCTCTGGTTGCCGGCAAAAATGATCCCGGCTTTACTCACAACGGCGCTTTAGCCGGCCTGATTGCAATCTGTGCCGCATCCGACATTGTGCATCCGATTGCCGCCTTTTTTATCGGTGGCATCGGCTCACTGCTGTTTGTCTATGGCTTCCAGTGGGAGCAGAACAAGCTGAAGATTGATGATGTTCTCGGTGTCTGGCCGTTGCACGGTATTATTGGCAGCTGGGGCGGCATTGCCACCGGAATTTTTGGCAGTAAAATGTTTGGTGGTCTTGGCGGCGTTACTTTTTTGAGCCAACTGGCCGGTAGTCTCCTGGCCATTGTTTTTGCCCTGATCTCCGGATTTCTTGTCTACGGAATTATTGTTAAAGTGATGGGTTTCCGATTGACTGATGAAGATGAGTTCAGAGGTTCTGACCTGACAATTCACAAGATTACAGCCTACCCTGAAGAACACATTTCCTGATTCAACCTTCTAATAAGCCTGCATTTCAACCCTGGAATGCAGGCTTTTAAACTATTCATTTTTTCTGCAGTTGCCCCGCTCATTTATTGATGTTAAAAACAGAGTCCGGAGGCAATATGTTTTTGCGGAAGCGCATTGAAATTGAAGGTGTTGTGCAGGGGGTCGGTTTTCGACCCTTTGTCTACAATATGGCCGGGCATTGGGGGATCAGCGGCTTTGTGTTGAACGATAGCCGCGGGGTTGTTGTTGAGGCTGAAGGACCATTAGAGGGGCTGGCCGGTTTCCTGTTTGCGATCCGCTCCAATACACCACCGTTAGCATCAATATCCCGTTTTGATATATCTGACCTGCCGCCGTCCGGCGAGACCGGCTTCGAAATACGCCAGAGCAATCTATCGGTCGCTGCCGTTGCTCAGGTGGCACCTGATTCGTACGTGTGCGATGACTGTCTGGCCGAACTGTTTGATCCGGAAGATCGCCGTTACGGTTATGCTTTTATCAACTGTACCAATTGTGGACCGCGCTACTCAATTATTACCGGTATCCCGTATGATCGACCGAAGACCACAATGCAGGATTTTGTCATGTGTTCAGCTTGTCAGGCTGAATACGATGACCCGACCTCACGGCGCTTCCATGCCCAGCCTAATGCCTGTCCAGAATGCGGTCCTCAACTAACCTTGACCGACGCTGCCGGCCAACCGGTTACAGACGACGATCCGGTCGTTATGGCGGTTGAGTTGTTGCGGCAAGGTAAAATATTGGCGATTAAGGGGTTGGGTGGCTACCATCTGGCGGTTGATGCTGAAAACGAAGCGTCGGTGCAGGAGTTGCGCCGCCGTAAGCAGCGGGACGAAAAACCTTTTGCCTTGATGTCATACTCAGCCGAGCAGGTGGTTGAATATGCCCGTACTGATGCTGACGAGTTGCCATTGCTTACCGCACCGGAGCGCCCGATCGTGCTGTTGGACAAGAAGGATGACAATTCTATTGCGCCGTCAGTCGCCCCGCGCAATCGCCTGTTTGGAGTTATGCTCCCCGGCACCCCGTTACACTACCTGCTGCTCAAGGATTCCTTTAAGGCCCTGGTGATGACCAGCGGCAATGTCTCGGACGAACCGATCGCTTTTGAGGATGACGAGGCGGTTGATCGATTGGAGTCGATTGCCGATTATTTTTTGACCCACAACCGCCGCATTCATATTCGCACCGATGATTCTATTGCCCGTTTCATGACCGGCAAGAGTGTGATGTTGCGTCGCTCACGCGGCTATGTTCCACGGGCAATATTTCTGCAAGAGGAACTGCCGGCGGTACTGGCTACTGGAGCCGAGTTGAAAAGTACGGTCTGTCTTACTCAAGGTGATCGGGCATTTTTTAGTCAGCACATTGGTGATTTGAAAAATGCCGATGTGTTCGATTCATTTAAACAGACCATCTCGCATATGCAGGAGGTGTTAGAGTTATCTCCGACAATCGTCGCCCACGATATGCACCCGGATTTCTACTCTACCCGCTATGCTGAGCAGTTGACTGGGGTTGAAACGGTTGCTGTTCAGCACCATCACGCCCACCTGGCCAGCTGCCTGGCTGAAAATGGCTATTCCGGTGAGGCGATCGGTGTGATCTTCGACGGCCTTGGCTACGGCGAGAACGGTACCATCTGGGGTGGGGAGTTTCTGGTAGGCGACTTTGCCGGGTTTAAACGCTATGGCCATTTATGTGATATTCCGATGCCGGGCGGAGACGCCGCGGTTAAGGAACCGTTACGCATGGCTCTGAGTTACCTGATTCGGACCTACGGTGACGATTTGCCAGAGTTGTCGTTGCTTGATCGAATTTCGGCAAAGGACCTGGCTCTTTATCGACAGATGATTACCAAGGATATCAACTCGCCAATGACCTCAAGTTGCGGCCGTCTGTTTGATGGAGTTGCTGCACTGATCGGTCTGCGCGATACCGTAAGTTACGAGGGTCAGGCGGCAATGGAGCTGGAGCAGGTCGCTGATGTAGACGAGGAGGGGTGTTACCCGTTTAATCTCTGGCGAGATGACGATGGCTTTAACCTCGGATATCCGACATTGATTACGGCGATTGTGAATGATTTGCTTGCCGGTGAGACAGCATCGATAATCAGTGCCCGTTTTCATAACACCATGGCTGAGGTTGTACTGTCGGCTACTCGTCTGATTTGGAGTGACACCGGTCTGGAGACGGTCGTTCTTTCCGGCGGAGTGTTTCAGAATCGAATGCTTACTGAAGCGACACAGTTTCTGCTCGAAAGTGATGGCTTCAAAGTTTTGACTCATTCGCGCGTGCCACCCAATGACGGCGGATTAGCTCTCGGACAAGCTGTGATAGCCGCCAATCTGGTGGCGAAGAAGAAGGTTGAATAGTATGTTTAAGGAGAGTCTCAACGTTTTACTGAGAACCTGGCGTGGCCTCGTACCGCAGGCGGCGAGTGATGATGCGTTTTCGAGCCGGATTGACGACCGCCTGGCAAAGAAAATCTGTGTCCTGATCAATGAGTGTCTGTCTGGAAAAGGGGGCGAAGTTTCTGCCAGCCAACGCGCCGCGCGTCTCGGTTCGATCTACCTGACCCTTAAGGAAGATCAACGGAAAAGATTCTTGAGTATCCTTGCTGACTGTCTCAGCCACGACCATCAGAGCGCTATATCTGCTGCTGAGGCCTTTCTTTTCGAGCCAGACGACCCTGTAGTTCTACAGAACCTCAGGCGCAGCGTACAGAGCTCACACAGGATACTGCTCAAACAGTTCAACGCTTTACCTGATGGTATTCATTTCCTGGTTAATATGCGTGCTGATCTGCTCAATTGTATGGGAAATAGTCCGGCATTATCTGCTCTGGATGATGAATTGCGCAGTCTGTTGACTGATTGGTTTGATATCGGGTTTCTTAAGCTCGCGCGCATCGACTGGGACTCACCGGCTTCCCTGCTTGAAAAGCTGGTAGCTTATGAAGCCGTACATGAGATTGACTCGTGGCATGACCTGCGTAACCGATTGGAATCGGACCGTCGTTGTTATGCCTTTTTTCATCCCGGGATGCCTGATGAGCCGTTGATATTTATCGAAGTTGCCCTGGTAAATGGTATCAGTCGAAGTGTGCAGGAATTACTCGACACGGATGCACCGCAGATTGATCCGAATCTGGCCGATACGGCAATTTTTTATTCGATATCAAACACTCAGAAAGGGTTGCAGGGCATCAGCTTCGGTAACTTTTTAATTAAACGGGTGGTTGAGGACCTGCGTCGTGATTTACCGAACCTGAAAACTTACTCAACCCTGTCACCGCTCCCCGGTTTTGCCGGTTGGCTCAAAGCCAGCATGGATAGTGGTGAGCCAGTCGAGCTGATTGCCGAGCTGCGAAAAGCGATGCGTGATTCCGCTATTGAAACCGGTGATTCATTGACTCTCGATGAAATTATGGCTCGGCCAGATTGGCACGCTACCCCGGCGTTCTCGACTTTGCTGCAAGAGCCGTTGCTGCGTTTGTGTGCGTGTTATCTACATACTCGTCGTCCGAACAATACCCCAATCGATCCGGTTGAAAGATTTCACCTCGGTAACGGTGCCAGCCTGGAGCAGATTAATTGGCAGGGCGATACTTCGGTTAATGGTGTGCGTCAGGCATACGGTCTTATGGTGAATTACCTATATAAGTTGGATGAAATTGAAAAAAACCACGAGAAGTATGCTGATAATCAACGGATTGTATCTTCTGCTCGCATCAGTCGGTTATGTAAAGGGTGAGTTTTTCGGGACTCTAGAATAAAGTATTTTTCAGTTCAGACAGTGTAAATCTTCTATGCTTTGGTATTATTTGCTAGACAATATGTGAAGACTTGTCTGAAAACTTTATACATGGAGTTTACATTATGAAGTCGAAAACCCTGAAACTTTCTGTCATGCTCTTTGTCGTAACTCTGGCTGGCTGTGTTGGCGCAGACTTTGATCGGGTAAAACAAAAAAAACTGGAGCTCGACCAGACAACGTCAGAAGAAGTTAGAGCTCGTCTTGGTGATCCATATAAAATAAGTGCTGTAAATGTTTATGATGAGCAGCAGATTGTTCTTTGGAGTTATGTCTATTTAAGTACTATCGGTGAGGCTGATGCAGAAGATGTTGTGCCGGGTCGAAGTCAGGGTTTTTATTTTCATAACAACATCTTAGTCGGTTATCATTTTACCAGTTCGTGGAAAAAAGACAGCACTGATTTTGACAGCGGGAAGATTAAGCAAATAGTAAAAGGAGAGTCAACCAAAGATGAGGTGGTGGCCCTTCTTGGTAAGCCCAGGGGGAAGTATGTCTATCCCCTTATCCGCAGTGAAGACAAGTAAGCTATTAACTATCTACACAATCAGGTCAGAGGTACCGCACTGAATTATAATTTCGTTCAGGAATTGCTGATTGTGACAATAAATAATGATGGGCTTGTGACAAACGTTAAGTATTCCAAGACGGGTGAAAAACCCAATTAGATACAGCCCTTATCGACCCAATTAAAAAGGTGCAGCCATCGCGGCTGCACCTTTTTTAAATTGAAGTATAGTGGTTTAAGTTCTTCAATCTTCAATAACGTTCAAAGGTTTGGTCCAGTTCATCCTTCTGGCCTGCAGCGTTGCTATTTATGTTGAAATTGCCACCATCTCCATTGTCACCATGCGGTAAAACAGGCTGTGTTGCAGGGTCCTCATCCAAATGTGCTACTTGAACTTGACGGGATTGCATCAAACCGGCACCTGTAGCTGTTTGTCCTTTTAGCTTAAAGTAGGCGATCATTCCTTGCAATTGTTCTGATTGACTTGATAGTTCCTCTGCTGTAGAGGCCATCTCCTCAGATGCCGAAGCATTCTGTTGGATAACCTGATCGAGTTGTTGAATAGCCCGGTTGATCTGCTCGGCTCCGGCATCCTGTTCGCGACTGGCAGCGCTGATTTCCTGTACCAGCTCGGCGGTCTTCTGAATGTTTGGTACGATGACATTCAGTAGGTCTCCAGCTTTTTCAGCGACGTCCACGCTGGAAACTGAAAGTTCACTGATCTCACCGGCTGCAACCTGACTTCTTTCAGCCAGCTTGCGAACTTCAGCCGCCACTACAGCGAAACCTTTACCGTGCTCACCAGCCCGGGCCGCTTCGATAGCAGCGTTGAGCGCCAGCAGGTTGGTTTGTCGGGAGATCTCTTCGACAATGTTGATCTTGTCGGCAATCTCTTTCATGGCGAGGACTGTGTCGCCAACGGCTTGGCCACCTTCTTGAGCGTCTGAAGAGGCTTGAATAGCAATTTTTTCTGTCTCCATTGCATTGTTGGCGTTCTGGCGGATATTGGCCGTCATCTGTTCGATTGAAGATGAGGCCTC
>JAUVAJ010000056.1 GCA_030591795.1 Desulfuromonadales bacterium
AGAACCCGCGACGGATTCTCGGCCAGAAGGATCGACACTTCACTGTTCGGATCATTCAGATCGCCGAACACACGTACCTTGGTCGGACAGGTCTCAACGCAGGCCGGAATACGCCCTACATAGATACGCTGCGTACAGAAAGTGCACTTGTCGACCGCCTCGATCACTTCATTATAATAACGAGCGTTGTAGGGACAGGCCGTCATGCAATATTTACAACCGATGCACTTGTGATCAACAACATGTACGACTCCGTCCGGCGAAACAGTAGTTGCGCTGGTCGGACAGACATGAGCACATGGCGGGTTGGAACAGTGCTGGCATTGACTCGGAGTATAGCTTTCCCCGAGATTCGGATAAGTGCCACGCAGCGGATCGGCTCCGACCCAATTGCGATAGTTTTCTTTTCCGAGCGGAACATCATTTTCGGCCTTACAAGCAACCGTGCAGGCTTTACAGTCAATACACCGGCGCGTGTCAAGGACGATGGCAAATCGTTTGGTTTTCATTTTCAACTCCTCCTATCAGGCCGGTAAGACTTCAACAAATGTCTCATGCAGGGCCGCGTTACCCGAAATCGGGCAATACTTGGTTTCGATCAGAGCCGCATCACAGCCACCTTTGCCGTAGATATTGCTCAACCCCTTGGAAAGGACACCGAAACCGTGCGCCATGTAGACACTGTCGGGACGAATTTTATCGGTCACTTCAAGACGTAAGGTCTCTTCACCAACCGGACTCTTAACTTTGACCATCATGCCGTTTATCAACCCTCTGTTTTCTGCTGAGCTGGTGTTCAACCAGAGGGTATTCTCCGGCATGATTTCATGCAGATAGCCATTATTGGCGGTCGTACCGTGGGTAAAGATCGCGTGGCGTCCAACCAGCAGGCGGAACTTGTCTGCCGGAATTTTTTTCGGGGCGGTGTAGACCGGCATCGGGTCGAGCCCCTTGTCCGCATAACGCTGTGAAAAAATTTCGATCTTGCCGCTGACCGTTTTCAGATCCTTTTCGAGAGTCTTGCCGTAGGTCGGTGTGGTTTTCTCGTAGTAAACGCCATCTTCCTGCAACGCTTTGAGAATCTTCGGATTATCTTTCACCTGATGGTGAATATAATCTTCCATGGTGAAATCAAATTGCTCGGCAACTTCTTCACCTAAGCGTGTTGCCAGCTCTTTCATAATCCAGAGATTCGGCTTGCTTTCGAACATTGCCTCGATAGCAGGTTGACGCATGACTACCACCGGCAGAATTCCGGCCAGCGACTCGATCGGATCGAGACGCTCCAGGTAAGTCGCCTCCGGCAACACCACATCGGAATACCAGGCAGTGTCACTCATGGTGATATCGATGGTGCAGATGAAATCCATCTGATCCATCATTCGCAGCGTCTTGGCCCGGTCCGGGACCGAAGCCAGCACGTTCTGTTTGTAGACCATCATCCCTTTAACCGGATAAGGCTCTGCCTTGAGAACCCGCTCCTGCACCACTGGCCAGGAACCGTCCTTCTCCGACAAGAACGGCACGCTGCCGTAATCGATCCGATCCGGAATATCGTCATACCAGGGAGCCAGGTAATCGTGCTTGGCCAGCTTGATCTTGCTGTTCGGCACCATACCGCCTTCGACATCCCAGTTGCCGACGATGCTATTGAGGATTGCCATCGCCCGGCGCATCTGGGTATCGTTGACCATGAACGACGAACGACGCCCCTGATAGTAAACCGATTTCGGTGCAGCCATGGCAAACTCACGCGCCACCCGTCGAATTGCTGACGCAGCGATTTCAGTCTCGCCTTCAGCCCACTCCGGAGTGTACTTCTGGATATGCGGAATCAGCTTGTCGAAACCGACGGTATGCTTGTTGACATACTCCGGCTCGTACAACTCTTCAGTAACGATGACGTTGATCATCGCCAGAATGAAGGCCATATCGGTGCCGGGCTTGATCGGGAACCACTTGTCGGCCTTGGCGGCTGTCTTGGTGAAGCGGGGATCAAGATAAATCAGCTTACGCCGACCGCCCTCACCTTTAAGCATGTCGATCGAATCAGGAGTGATCAGCGCCTCGGAACGATTAGCACCGCTCATGATGATGTAATCGGCGTTCAACACATCCGGGGTCGGGTTGGTGCCGAAGGTGGCACTGAAACCCTGAATATTCGACGACAGGCAGAGGGTCGGATGGCGAACCGTATTCGGGCTGCCGAAACACTCGGCCAGCTGATTAAAGAAGTGGTCCTGGTAGGTCCCTTCTGTAGAGGCGAACATGACACCGGCACGGGTGTGCTTTTCGGCAATCTCATTCATATTCTTGGCGACCATATCGAGCGCCTCTTCCCAGCTGGCGCGGCGGAATTTACCCTCACCACGGGCACCGGTTCGAATCAGCGGGTACTTCAGGCGATCCGGATCGTAAACCACTTTTACACCGGCGTTGCCGCGAGCACAGAGCATCGCTCGGCTTTTGATGAAATTCGGGTTCGGGTCAAGCTTCTTAATCACTCCGTCTTTGACCCGGGCGATGACGCCACACTTGTTGACACACATACCGCAGGTGGTGAAGATGTTTTTCGCATCTCCCACTACCGGGGCAGAAATGTCGCCACTGGAGGCCAGGGCGCGCAGAACTTTAACCTGTGATCCGACCGCCGCGGCGGCTAGAGTACAGGATGAGAGTCCCAGAAAGCGCCGTCTACTTACTTTTTTGTCTATCAGGCGAGACACGGCTATCTCCTTTGTTAGAGATTTATAATGAATATATGAATAATTGAATATATGCGAGCCAATTAAAGGGGAGAGGTTACCCTCTCCCCTTCAGGTATTTTACATAAACTGCTCTTAGAACTTGACGGTCACCGAAGCGTTGATGTCGTAAGCAGTATCAACTACCGGGAAGAACGCATGGGTCGTCATCGGATTAACTTCAGCCACCTTCTGCGGGGTACCAACAACAGAACCGCTGCCACTGTACTCATAGTCGTAGTAGAGACCAGCGAGTCGAATGAACATGTTCGGATTGACGTCTACAATGTAGTACGCCTCACCAACATGACCACGAGTAGCAAGCTTGCTGCCCAAGATATCGTCGCCAGCTTGATTAAACGGTGTCCAGTACTGAGAACCGTAGTTGTATTCCAATCCAAACTTACCCATAGGGGCAGGAAACTGAGTACCAACATAAAGCGAATAACCGGTACGCTTAGTCATGTCTGCTTGATCAGGAACAATATCTCCAGCCATATCAAAGGTCGGGTCGGACAACAGACCGCCAAACATACCAGCTTGACCGCTTGGCTTCGTCTGGGTGAGACCAAGAGATGCAAAATACTTAACATCATTTTCCTCGTCGCGCGAGAAGCCCAGGCCAACGAGATAGATATCGCCGATATTATTCTGTGCCATCATGCGGGAAACGAAGGTGTTGGTCGCCTGGCTAAAGTCACTCACATCAAACGGCAGGACTGCCAGACCGGTGAAACCATCGGTCACGTCCATAGCCATAAAGGCAGTAAGTTGCAGGAAGTTTGTACCATCGTTGAGGATATCAATATTGAAACCGCCAAGATGAGTATCTTCAACATCAGACATCGTCATCAGAGCGCCATTGTTGATGCCGGACTCATAACCTTGACCGTAGCAGAAACGAATGGTTGAACCATCATCACCAACATTGTAACCGACAGTGATGCCGTCGAAGTTGAAGTTGACCAAATGACCGGACGGAGTGCCACCACGCTTTTCATTTTCGCGATAGTGCAACGGCGGGCCGTAGGTCGAGGGACGACGACCGATGGAGAGGTAGAAATCTGAACCGCCGATCTCTTTCCAATTAAAATAGGCACGCTCCACCCGCAGAAAATCACCGGTCGGGTTACCACTGTTGGTGCCATCCATGGTGTAGGACAGGCTGTCCATGAAATGCACGCCGGTCGAATCCCCCCAGGTCTTGTACATATTAAGACGACCGGAAAAAGAAACATTATCCCAGACTTTAGCCTTCATACCGAGACGAAGACGGGTTGTGTAGACAATGGCATTGGTGTGATCGTATTTATTTACAGCCCAAACAGGTGGAGGGCCAGGTGCTGCAACATAAAGCATTCGAACATTTTTTTGCGCAGTCGAATCAGCTTTAACGCGCAAATCGCCATACCAGCTGATCCGGTCGGTAGCAGTGTGCATCTCAGTAGCATCAGTCCGCTCACTCAACTCCTCGAGCTCGGCAGCCAACTCATTAATCTGGGCTTCCAGTTCGGCGACGGTCGCCGCACCGGCAAAAGCCGGGATTGCGAGCGCAAGGCTCAGCAGTAGTACAATAATCTTCTTCATAACCTTCTCCTTATTCAGATTACACAAATGCCTGAGAATTCAGACAGAAATAATTAACCGCAGGTTTCCGGCTGAGACGAATCCTTGGCATGGTCGTAGAGATAAAAGAAGACACGGTGCAGATCGTCTTTGTCGAGTTTTTCCCAGGCTGCTGCGCCGCCTTTGTGCTTGCCTTTTTTATAGATCCGCTCCCACTGGGCCATAGTCTTGTCGCTGGCTGACTTGGTGTGGCAGGATTTGCAATTTTTCTTGTAAAGGTACTTGCCTTTTTTGTAGTTCGAAGGCTTTTCAATGGCCGCAAATGCCGAGGTCACGGTAAAAGCGACGATCATCAGTCCGATCAGAAACTTCGTTGTCTTTTTCATTTGTTTATCTCCTTTTGTTTGTCTGTTCTTGAGCGCCGAATTCGATGCAACATAATTGTTGACTTGATTGATTGTGTATTTCTACTTTCTAAATATACAGATATCACAATTCATGCCAACTTTTTTATCTTCCGGAATTGATAGTTTAATCAGGTAGTTATCTCGACAGGATGGACAGATGAACTGACTTTATATTTGAAACAAATTGTTTCAAATATAAAGGACTATTCGAAGGAATAGCGGCTAAACCATGATAAAAAGGTGTTTTGACCGTTTTAATGTACAGTTGAAACATTACGTTTCATGCAACATTATGTTTCAACCTTTTGCTGTCAACTATCTAACCTACTCAAAACAGCCCCGGTCAGACGAGTACTCCGATCATCGAGGCCACAAGTTCTAAGGGCTCGCCCGAGTCCGACAAACGCCGCATCAAAAATTTCCTTCTGCGACACACAGGAACTGATCGGATGATACTCCCCCAGCGCCAGCATTGATTTGGCGGCCAGGCAATCCTCAGCATTAGTTGAAGTCAAGCCTCGACAAAGCAGCGGCCTGACCGAATAAATCAGACAACGACCATTGCCATTGAGAAAAGCGCAGCAGTAATTGGACATAATCCGTTCTTCGTCGTCCAACCAACGTGTGTGCCGGTAGAGAGTCTCTAACTTAGAATATAGCTCGGCGAGAACCTTAGGCTTGAGGGATAGGCGCAAATAACTGGCAATGGCATCAGCTTCCGGTGCCAGAACAGAGACGTTGATCGCACAACAATAATCACACCCCGGACCGCAGGCGACATGTCGAGTGTCTGATATATCAGCGTGCCGGTTTTCGGCAAACTGATAAACGTCTGTCGCAGCCAGAGCAGACTGCCCACGCAACAACACAGGCACAGCAACACGTTCGACGCTATCGATAAATTGTGCATTTTCAAACTGGCTCGACATGACAGCATTCTCCAGGGAGTTATAACCGGAGCATAAAATGACACTGCCAAATATTATAGCACGTTAATGTTGTTTCGCTCCCATACAAATCGCATACTAAGTAAGTCGGCCCAGCCAGTCGCGCTCTTGTCGACAAAAAGCGAGTAACGAGGTTGCCCCCCAATGATAAACCGTCTCTTCGTCAATTCCGGCCAGACGCTCGGTAAATTGTTCCAGCCACGGCAACAGACATTGTTCAAGAAATTCATGCTGGCTCGTAGTCGCCACTTTGGCGGCGGTCAGGTCGCGTTGCTTAAATCCAGCCTCTTCTTTGCCGACCATAAAATACAGGAATTCCAACTCGGTTGACAGGTAGTCCGGCGGCTCAGTGGCATCTTCAAATACCAGGCCCTGCTTTGCATATAGTTCCGTAACCCGCCTTGTCGACTCCCCCATCAACAAACCGTTATCCAGATAGACAGAGCCATAGGGAGGGGCCGGGACACCACCCATACTAGCAACAAACAGTCCCGTAAAAACTTCGGCAAGCTGTTCTTGAGACAACTCAAAAACAGCTTTTTCTGGAGCAGCCGTCCCGAGAATCTCAGCAACCTCATTTACTTCATTGTCCGCCAGGTATTGAACGAGTTCATCTCCTGGATTTGCGAATAAACAAGCAAAAAACCGATACAACCGCTGGCGTTGATTGATGTGTAACATCAAGCATTCTCCTTTATATTAATTCCTGAATATCTAAACACACTCTATCTGACATGAGGCAGGATTGCAAACAGCTAGCGTTAAACATTCACTGTTTTATTTGATGTTTGGCGCGAAGCATTGTATAACCTAGTAAATATATTAGCGGGAGGCAATCGACATGTTCGGACTCGGCACAACAGAATTGATCATTATCCTTATCCTGGTTCTGGTAATTTTCGGCGCGGGGAAACTACCTCAAGTGGGTGGTGCTCTCGGCAAAGGTCTGCGCAACTTCAAGGACGGCGTCAAAGATATTGACGAAGACGAACAAGATCCGGAGAAGATTGACGATAATACAGACGATAAAGCCTGATTCTTTCTCAACAACCAGCCAAAACTGATCGGCCCGCACCCAGCGGGCCTTTTTTTATTTCAAAGCCTGCCAAACCTTGAAAAACAGGTGTTAATTATGGTATTTTTTTGTGTTTACATCAACTAAATGAAATTTTGAGGAGATTCCCATGAAAATAGCCCGGCATGAAGTTGAACATGTCGCCGTTCTGGCGCGCCTGGCACTGGATGATGCCGAGCTGGACCAGCTCACCGGCGAGATGAACCAGATTCTCGGCTATGTCGACAAACTCAATAAACTTGATACTGATGGCATCGTCCCGACGGCGCATGCGGTGCCGGTTGAGAATGCCTTTCGTGATGATGTTGTTCGGCCCGCCATCGGCAACGACAAAGCGCTTGAGAATGCCCCGGAAGCGGCCAACAACTGTTTCAAGGTGCCAAAAATCATCGAGTAATTTCACCAAGCAAAGGGTAACCCATGTCTTTAACTACACATAGCATCCGCGCACTACATGACAAACTGGTCAGCGGCGAGACCACCTCGCGCCAGTTGACCGAAGCGTATTTTGCGCAGATTGACGCAATTAACGAGAAGCTCAACATCTATCTGACTGTCTGTCGCGATGAAGCACTAGCCATGGCCGATGCCGCCGACCAGCGCATCAAATCAGGCAACGCCGACATCCTGACCGGTATCCCGCTGGCACTCAAGGATATCTTCCTCAGCGAAGGTTTGCGAACCACCTGCGGCTCGAAGATTCTCGAAAATTTTATCGCGCCGTACGACTCGACCGCCGTCGCCCGCCTGAAAGAGCGCGGAGCGGTGCTGCTCGGCAAACTGAATATGGACGAATTTGCCATGGGGAGTTCAAACGAGAACTCCGCCTTCGGCCCGGCCCGCAACCCGTGGGACACCGAGCGGGTCACCGGTGGCTCCTCCGGCGGTTCGGCAGCAGCAGTTGCCGCGCGGATGGCAACTGCAACCCTCGGCACCGACACCGGAGGTTCGGTGCGACAGCCAGCAGCCCACTGCGGTGTGGTCGGGCTCAAACCGACCTATGGCCGGGTCTCGCGCTACGGCGTCATCGCCTACGCATCATCTCTCGATCAGGTCGGACCGGTAGCCGGCAACGTTGAGGACTGCGCGATCATGCTTGGCGCTATCGCCGGTTACGATCCACTCGATTCAACCTCGATCGACCGCCCGGCTCCCGACTACACAGCGGAATTGACCGGCGACATCAAAGGGCTGCGCATCGGCCTGCCGAAGGAATACTTCATCGACGGTCTCGACCCGGATGTAAAAACAGCAATCGACGCGGCGATCCAAACCTATACCGACCTCGGTGCCGAAATGGTTGAAATAAGTCTGCCGCATACCGATTATGCCGTCGCCTGCTATTACTTGATCGCTACCGCTGAAGCCTCGAGCAATCTAGCCCGATACGATGGCGTCCGCTACGGCGAGCGCATAGATCCGGGCAACGGTCTGATCGAGATGTACCGCCAGACCAGAGCCGCTGGTTTCGGCGACGAGGTCAAGCGCCGCATCATGCTCGGCACCTACGCCCTTTCGTCCGGCTACTACGATGCATATTACTTAAAGGCCCAGAAAGTGCGGACCATGATCCGTCAGGATTTTCTGAATGTCTTCGAAACAGTCGATGCCATCCTTACTCCGGTCGCACCAACCCCGGCTTTCAGCATCGGCGAGAAGACC
>JAUVAJ010000115.1 GCA_030591795.1 Desulfuromonadales bacterium
ATTACTCGCTTCGGTGAGCTTCTCTTCAATAATATCAAAATTATTGTTAAGCATTTCAGCGCTAATGGCGTTCTCTGCTTGAAGCTTCTCGGTAATACCGGAAACAATTTTATTGTTATTATTTTTTATTCCGTATGCAGAAATCAGGGCCAGACTAATAAATGCGACTACCAGCGTTCCCGAGATCAGCAGGAGTAGTTTTTTTTGAATCCCCATGGCACACCCTTCGCACGCGCTACGTAATTACGTTGACAGTATATACGTGTAACGGTTGAGAAAAGGCCCCTGTGACACCAATTAGGTGGCACAGGGACGAGAGTCTTTACCAGCTGTAAGTCATCGGGTTGATCTTGCCTTTTTGCATCAGGCCAAGGGAGAAGGCTAGTTTGCCTGAATCAAATAATTGCATATTGGCGCCCTTGCCAAAAGCCGGGCTGTTGGCTAGCGCAGCCTTCTTGATTTTAGCTTGGATAGAAGATGGTACAGCGTTAGATGCAGTCAGCACGTTGTCCGGATTCTGGGCAATAGAGACGCCAGGCATCAAGGATGACTGCATCTCGGGGAACTTGTTGCTATTCGCTTCCCACCACCAGTTTTTAACTACTGCACCCTTTGCGCGGCCAGCTTTAATGGCATTGACGGCAGCGCCGTGATTGGCGACACCGAGCACCGCTTTGCCGCCGGTTGCAGCCTTGGCGCTCGATTCACCTGAAGAGGCACCCATGGCAAAGGCAATTTTTGTCGGATATTTGCTGATTATAGCTTTTGGGTCGGCACCTTTTGGCGTAACCAGAATACCGGAATAAAGTTCCTTGCCGTTGACGTTTTGCGCCAAAGGTGTGCCTAGCTTCCGGGCGGCGATTATCGCTTGGACAAAGGAACCAACATACACCAGGTTCTGGTTGTTGGAGTCAAATGCTTTGAGGATTTCCGGATAACTCTTGGCTATACGCGGACGAACTTTAACGTCGGCGGTCGATAGCGCTTTTGCTATGGACTGCGCTTGTGAAGCCTTGCTCTTCCAGCTTGGCGGGAACCAGCAGGTCAGTGTGTCAGCGGCAAACAGCGGTTGAACCAGGCCAAATACAAAAATCATGGTTACAAGGGTGGTCAGAATCCTTCTCATGGTTTCCTCCAATTGGGTGACTGGGTAGGCAAAAAGGGTACCCGATTTAGCCTGTCCGTGTGAGTGTACCTAAGTAGATTTTTAAAAAATAATATCAATACGGCTTAAAACAAAAAAGAGCCCACATTCACGCCGAAGTGGGCTCTTGATATTTATCAAGTGTATCTTCGACAACCCAGCTATCCACTAGGGACCCGCAGCTTTGCGTCACTGGATTACTCCAGTTTTGCCATTTCGGAAAGAAAATATTTTAATGTACGCTAAAGCACAATTAAGGTCATTGTCAAGGTAATAAATTAAATATATTTAAGAAAGCGTTCTTAATTAGATAGTTAGAATATGTTGAATCCTGACTAATCCCTAATTAACCCAAACTAACTTAACTATTGAAAGAATAACAGTATAGGCCAATGCGTTATTCTGTATTCGAACTTGGCGGTTCTGGTGTCGGTTGGTCAACCGACTCCTCTGCATTTTTTAATGTTTCAATATCGGCCAAAAGATCAGCTGCGGCCTGTTTCAAGGTGTCGATCTGGGAGAACATCTCTTTTACCGGCGGCTTGGACATGATGCTTTTCTCGCCGGCCTCACGTAGATCGTCAATAAGTTTACCGAGGTCGGTATGCGCTGTGGCGATCTTCTTTTGCACTGCATTCAGATCTATTTTTTTCTGCACTATTTTTTTGTACTGATTTGCCTTAAAGGTTGCACTGTGTAACGTTTTTTTCGTTGCTTCAATAATTTTCGCTGATGTCGTCTGAGTAATCTCGTTTGTATCATTCTGGTCTGTCATAATGCCTCCATATCATTTGAATAACCTTATCCTACCACTCTCTTAGTGGTGGTCAAGAATATATTGTCGACAAGGCTTGCTCTGGATCGCCTGATCGACTAAACTAGCGCGCATCTAATATGTAGACAGGAGAACTTCATGAGTGCAGATCGGGGGAAAACCCGCTTTCAGATTGATTTGCGTCGCTATCTTCGGGAACAGAATATTGACCGGGATCTTATCCGGTTGATTTGTGAGATTTCTGATGCAACAAAATATATTATCAATGCTATTCGGACCGGCGACCTTGGTGTAGCTGGTACTTCCAACCTGTACGGTGAAGAGCAGCTGGCTCTTGATGTGTTGTCGGATAGAATTCTGCAAAAGCGGATCTCTAATTCCGGCGTCGTAGCAAATATGGTCTCTGAAGAAGTTCCTGATATTATTTCGGTTACACATACATCAAATAGAAGATTTTCAGTCGCATTCGATCCGCTTGATGGTTCTTCTCTGGTCGATGTAAATCTTGCAGTCGGCACTATTGTTTCGATTTATGAAGGTGAATCTGTACTGCAGCCGGGTCGTAACCAGATTGCAGCCATGTATATTCTTTATGGGCCGCGAACTACTCTGGTTTTATCATTTGGCAACGGTGTGCATGAATTTGCCATGAACCAGTTAATGGAATACGATCTGGTGCAGGAGAATATAACCATGTCTGGTCCGGCCCAGGTGTATGCTCCGGGCGGGTTGCGCAGTAAATATTCGATCGGGACAGAAAAATTTGTACAACACCTGGAAACAACCGGCATTAAGCTGCGTTACAGTGGCGGTTTTGTGCCAGATATTAATCAGGTATTGATCAAACGTGGTGGGCTGTTTATGTATCCGCATCTGACCGACTCGCCTCAAGGTAAATTGCGCACCCTGTTTGAATTGAATCCGATGGCTTATTTGGTTGAACAGGCCGGTGGCGCGGCTTCTAACGGTAGACAACCTATTCTCGATGTCACCCCGAAGTCGATTGACGAGCGGGCCCCTATCTTTATCGGCAGCAAAGCAGAAGTCGCTTTGGCCGAGAAATTTATTGCGGAGCATGGCTAGTACATCTGTACATAATCAATAAAAAAGGGCCGTGCATAACATGCATGGCCCTTTTTCGTTAGGTTATAAGCTGCTATTTGCGTAAGGCATTCAATGCCTGCCGATAAACTTCCTGGAAGTTGTCGTCTCCTGCAACATTGATATTCAGGTCGCGAATCAATCCGTCGTGAATATCGTAAATCCAGCCATGTACTGCAATCTCTTGATTTCGTTCCCAGGCGTCGCCCAGGACTGTGGTTCGGCAGATGTTGGCCGTCTGCTCTATAACATTCAATTCACACATCAGGTTACTGCGTTTTTTCTCATCTTCTATCCCGGCAAACAGCGCTTCGTGTTTCCAGAATACATCCTTGATATGGCAGAGCCAGTTCTCAATTAACCCTTTACGGCTATTACTTTGTAGCGCGGCATTGACACCGCCGCAACCGTAATGACCACAGACGATAATATGTTTAACCTTGAGAACTTCAACGGCGTACTGGACAACGGTGAGGCAGTTGAGGTCGGTGTGGATGACCATATTGGCAACGTTGCGGTGGACAAACAGTTCACCGGGGAGCAGGTCGACAACCTCATTGGCCGGCACCCGGCTGTCTGAACAGCCGATCCACAGGTATTCCGGTGATTGTTTCTCGGCTAGCCGATTGAAAAAACCGGGGTCCTCGGCGGTGACCCGCGCTGCCCACGTTCTGTTATTTTGCTTTAGTAGTTTTAGTCGATTCATGTAAGCCTCATATGTAATTGTGCTGAGGATGATAACCTGATTTTAGTCTAAGACAAAGATATTTCAGTCCTTAAAAGCCGGTTTGATATCGAGCAGGATGGTCCCATTCAGACAGTCGAGTCCACGGACCGTCAACTCCGTATCCGTAATATCTTTTATGCTGACTACGGCGCTACCAATCGGGTTTGGTCGGTTCGGGCTACGCAGGGCAAAAACCCCTTTGCGTTCACCTGATTTCCTCGATGTTTGGATCAATTCTGTGAAGTTTGCCTGATCAAGCCAGTACAGGATCTGGATGTCGTCGCCTTTATTCAGCCCGTCAAGGCCGGCCCGATACGTGTCTGAAAGAATAATCTGACATTCGTCTCTGGTTTGGCCGATATTGCGCGGACAGTCAGCGAGGCTGGAGTAGGGAGTGCGAATGCTGCCGATCGCAGTCAGATGCATGGTTAGCTTATTCGCTACCATAAGTTTCCTCATAATCTGCGATTGCCGCATTAATAACCTCGAAAGCATGTTCCCGGCCATAGGCATCTGACACATCGACTATTGCATCTTGCCCCGGGATTAGCTTGTAGGTGCTGAAATAGTGCCGTAGTCGTTCGACATATACATCCGGCAACTCGGAAACATCATTAATGTGCGCATAGAGGTTGTCGTTAGCCAGAACCGCAATTATTTTGTCATCGGCTTCACCTTGATCGATCATCTGCAGGCCGCCGACTACCTTGGCGTTGAGGATAACCTCCGGTTGGCTGATCGGGCGCTCGCTTATGACGCAGATATCGAGTGGATCTCCATCTGCTACGTCGGTTTTGTTGGACAGGGCAGCGACCCGTTTACCACAGAAAGTTTGTGGAATAAAACCGTAGAGGTTTGGTGGTACCGAACTGGCCCGATGTGGACGATCAACCCGCAAGTAACCGGTCTCTTTGTCAATCTCATATTTCACACGATCAAACGGGGTTAACTCAATATAAGCGTGAACTATCTCTGGCGGCTTTGGCCCGACACTCAGTCCATGCCATGGGTGTGGCCTAAAGCGAAAAAATGGTTTTGGAAAGCTCATGGTCTCCTCCTTGATTGCAAGAGTAAATAAATAGCACAAATTCAGAGACTGCAGACAAAAAAAGAGCCTGTCGGAAAATCCGACAGGCTCTTGAATTGAAACAATCAAATTGTATTACTTGAGAAGTTCTTTAACTTTTTCATAACCCATGCTGTAGGCTTTTTTATTCAGGTCGAGGAATGCCTCAGGTACCTTGGCCAGCACGGCTTTTTCACCGGATTCGCGTTTAACGACATCAGTCAGGGCGATCATTGCGCCGAGCGCAACAACGTTACCGACGATTTCACGACCGACTTCTTCTTTGGCCGTACGGATGATCGGGAACTTGTAGATTTTGAAGTCCCCTTTCGGCTCATTCTTGACAAAGTCAGAGTCGAGCAACAGTACGCCGCCTTTTTTGATGCCGTTGGCGTACTTGTCTGCGGCTTCCTGGGTCATAGCCAGACAGGCGTCAACAATAGTCGCCTTCGGGTAGTCGATAGGGTCATCGGAAATAATTACTTCCGCTTTCGATGCGCCACCACGAGCCTCAGGGCCGTAGCTTTGCGACTGTACAGCGTGCTTCCCTTCTATAATGGAAGCAGCTTCTGCGAGGATGATTCCGGCGGTGATCAGTCCCTGACCACCGGCGCCGGAAAAGCGAATTTCGTATCTTTCAGCCATCGATATTCTCCTTTTCGGTTACTGGTCAGGCGTTTTTTGCCATCGCGATAACATTAGCGTACTGTTCAGTGTATTCAGGTTTTTCTTCACTATGCAATATACCGGTCAGAATCTTTCCTTCGAGTTGCTCAGCAGTCATCTTTGATGCGGCGGCAATCGGAACAGCTTGCTCCTTCAGACGCACCATCATGTCGATGACACTGCGGAACTTGTTACGGCGACCGTAGGTGGTCGGGCAATCATCGATAACTTCACTGATCGACATACCTTTGTTCTTGATCCCTGCGACAATCAGCTTGTCGATCTGGGTGGCATGGAAGGCGGTAGTCCGGGCAACAAAGGATGCGCCAGCGCCGATAGCCAGTTTGCTGATATCAAAGATCGGATCCGGGTTGCCGTAAGGAGTTGTCGAGGCTTTGTGTCCGGTCGGGGTGCAGGGTGAGAACTGACCGCCAGTCATACCGTAGATATAGTTGTTCATGATGACGTAGGTCATGTCGATGTTGCGTCGGCAGGCATGAATGAAGTGGTTACCGCCGATAGCGGTGCCATCGCCGTCACCACCAACACAAATTACGTTCATATCCGGTTTAGCCATTTTGACGCCGGTTGCAAACGCTGCGGCACGGCCGTGAGCAGTGTGCAGGGTGCAGGCGTCGATGTAGCCAGGAAGACGACTGGCACAGCCGATGCCCGAAACAAGGGCAGTG
>JAUVAJ010000191.1 GCA_030591795.1 Desulfuromonadales bacterium
CCGCCGGCCTTCCCGATGATCCGACGATACAGGAACATCTCGGGGATGTTTTTATTGCTCTCGGTCGGGCAGGGGATGCACTTGTGGCTTATCAGAAAGCTTTAGCCAGTGGCAAGGCCCTTGATCCGGATGAGCTACAGCGGAAGATTGATGCATTGCCGGGCGGGAAATAGTTTGAAATCGAAAAACACTTAACAGTGATGTGCAGGATAGGCAGGATGGTGAGTCAAAGGCTTTTTGGACGCTGATTAACGCTGAAAAGGCATGATTAAAGCTTGAAGACAAAAAGCTAAGTGCTTGGGGTTAAGGTCTGAACAATATTTTGGTTTAAATCTTTTGAATTATCAGATTTTATCAGATCTTATCTGCGGCTAAACGCTTTAAGGGTTTGTAGGTTAAAGGTTTTATCCTGCTCATCCTGCACATCCCTGTAAAATGATTTTAGTTATTGTCTTTTGAATTTAATCAGCGTTAATCAGATTTGATCAGCGTCCTATTCGATTTTCAAGTTTTTGTACTATGATTGTCAAGGTAAGCAAGAGGGGAATTCAGACTGTAATGATGTTGAATGAAAATAAAAGCGGACTGCCGCATACTGAAGAAGTCCACCTACAGGACTACATCAATGTTCTGTTCCGGCGGCGGAATCCGGCGGTTATCACCTTTATAATCATTGTTGTGCTGGTGGCGCTCTATACCTTTATTTCTCGCCCGGTTTATGAAGCGACCGCGACTCTGCATGTTCAGGAAGATAAGGTCAAGGGTGGTGATCTGCTGGGCGATCTCGGGCTGTCACGCGACAATCCGATTGAGACCGAGATCGAAATTCTCAAATCACGGACTAATGTCGAAGAGGTGGTCCGGCGTCTACAGCTCAACTGGGGACGTGAAATTGAAAATGATGACACCGCATTTACAATTCTGGAATTTAACTCTTTTGATGACGACCCGGAATATCGAATTACCCTGCTTGCCGATGGTGCGTTTACCGTCAAGGGCCATGACTGGAAGCAGGCAGTAAGGGGGCAGAGCGGCAAAAGAGTAACCCGCGAGGGGTTCAGCTTACTGCTGGATGGCTTGCAGGGCACACCTGGCAACTATTTTGATCTGGTGCTCACGCCATTTAATGATGCGGTTCAGAGCTTGCGTGCGGGTGTTAACGCCAGCGAGCTAGGTAAGGGGACTAACATAATTCGCCTCTCTTATCGGGACAATAATCCTGATCGAGCGCGTGAAATTGTCAACACCCTGGCGACCACCTATCTTGATCGTAATGTAACGTTGAAGACTGAGGAAGCCCGTAAATCGGTCGAATTTATCAGCCAGCAGATAGAAGAGGTTCGGCAGATACTTGATGATGCCGAGCAATCGTTGCAGGATTATAAACGTGAACCCGGAGTGATCGAGCTCGACAGTGAAGTTGAAATGCTGATTGAGCGTCTTTCACTGGTTGATAAATCCAAAAGTATTGAAAAGCTCAGAGTCCGGCAGGCAGAGTTTGCCATCCAGGCGCTGAAAAATGCACTCAAAAAGGGTCGCAGCTATGCGCCGTCTACCCTGCTTGAAGATCCGGTGCTGGCCCAACTGGCGATTGAGCTGGCCAAGTTCGAGGTTGAGCGCCAGGGGTTGCTGGGCGAGTTTACCGATTCTCACCCGCAAGTGCAGAGCCTTACGCTGCGGATCACTGCTGGTCAGAAGAAGATGCTTTCAAGTTACCAGGCGCTGCATGCCGGATTGAACCTGAGGATTAAGGATCTCGATGCTGAGATAAAGGAATTCGAGGCCCAGCTGAAGAGCCTGCCTGAGGCTGAACAGGAGCTGGCTCGTCTGACCCGTCGGGCGACGGTCGGCGCAGATATCTTCACTTTTCTGCTGCACAAACATGAAGAAGCGCGCATCGCTCGGGCTTCGACCATCAGCAGCGTCAACATCATCGATCCGGCGATCAGCCTGGATCGGCCGATTAAGCCGAACAAGAAGAAGAATCTGCTGCTTGCATTGATCGTTGGCGCTATGGCCGGCATCGGTGTCGCATTCTTCATTGAATATCTGGACGACACGGTTAAGGATGCCGAGATGGCGAAGCAGCTATTTGGCCTGCCGATTCTCTCCGTAATCCCGTTCATTGTTTCGCCGACGGAAGAGGATGAAACAGAGCCTGAAGCTCTGAAAGTCAAGCGGACGCTTATTACCCACCTCGAGCCGCGCTCACCTGCTGCCGAGTCTTTCCGCTCACTCCGGACCGGATTGCACTTTTCTTCGGTCGGTAAAGAGAGTAAAGTGCTGCTGGTCAGCAGTTCATTCCCCGGCGAGGGGAAAACAACCGTCGCCGCAAACTTGGCTGAAACTATCGCCAAAACCGGCGCAAAAGTATTGCTGGTCGGTTGTGACCTGCGCCGACCAACCTTGCATACCATCTTCGACAAGCCGTGCTCGCCAGGTTTAACCGAAGTGCTAATTGGTGATGTCAATATTTCAGCTGCAATTCATGAAACCGGTATCAACTCGCTCGATTTTGTCAGCGCCGGAATGACTCCGCCAAACCCGGCTGAACTTGTCGGCTCTGACAAAATGCGGGAGTTCCTGCAAACAGTCAGCAAAAAGTACGATTTTGTGCTGCTTGATGCGCCGCCGATCCTGGCGGTTACCGATGCCTCACTCCTCTCCGAGTTCGCCGACCAGATGCTGATTGTCCTTGAGGTCGGCCGGGTCCAGGTCCGGGCTGCACAACGGGCCAAAGAGCTGGTTTCCAGAATGCAGATTGATGTTGCAGGACTGGTTGTAAACGATAAAACCGGCAAAGGGCAGGAGTACTACAGTTACTACCGTGACCGTTATGGTCGTTACGGTTATGGTCAGTACGGTTATTACAGCAGCGGTTACGGTGCCGAACAGCCTGTTGAACCCAGCTGGAGAGATTGGTTGCGCCGATTCGGATTTCGCAAGTAAGGTTGTCATTTCGAACGTAGTGAGAAATCTTGTTGAAACAGATCTCTCCTGGCTTGTGCGCCATAGCCCATGTTAGCCAAAGCTTAATGCGTAGGCTGATTGGCGACAGAGGGTACATCCCTGTAAGAAAGTTTTCAGGTTTTGCATCAAGGAAGAGGGTATATGAAAGTCATTCTCCCGGTAGCAGGGAAGGGGACGCGGTTGCGTCCGCATACACACGCCAAGGCCAAGTCTCTGGTGCAGGTAGCCGGTAAGACGGTGCTGGAACATATCATCACTCGTCTTGAGCCGCTTGGTATCGAGGAATATATTTTCATCATCGATGAGAATGGTTCTCAAATCAAAGCGTTCATGTCTGCCAACTTCCCTGATTTGAACTGTTCCTACGCGGTACAAAGAGACCGTCTCGGCCCGGCGCATGCCGTCTGGCTGGCGGCGCCGTTTGTTAAGGCTGACGACGACGTGCTGGTGGTGTTCAACGACACTATTTTTGTCACTGATCTGACGCTGATTGATCAACTGGCAACCGGTTGCGATGGACTTATCTACTCAAAAGAGGTCGAGGATTATCAGCGCTTCGGCGTCAATGTAGTCAAGTCCGGTCTGATTGTTGATATGGTAGAGAAACCGGACACGCCAGTTTCCCGTCTGGCCCAGGTCGGGCTCTATTATCTGAAGGACGGCGCTGCCTTTATGGCCTATCTGCAGCAGACAATCGCTGCTGAAGAGACCGTAAAGGGGGAGTACTATCTGCCGGCAGTATTTATGCGCATGATCGCTGACGGTAAAAAGTTCCGCGCCCCGGAGATCGACGCCTGGCTCGATTGCGGCACTTCGGAAACCCTGCTCGAAACCAATCGCTATCTGTTGCAGGGGCGACATCATGCTCATGGGAAAACAGAGAATTCAGTACTGATTGAGCCTGTACATATCGGCGCCGGTGCGGTTATCCGTAACGCGATTATCGGCCCGGATGTCTCGATCTCCGCCGATTGCATTGTCACTGACAGCATTATTCAGGATTCGATCATCAATCATGGCAGCGTGGTCCAGTCGGTGATCCTGAAACATTGCATTTTAGGCGATTCAGTGCGCCTTTCCGGGGCTCCGAAGCGGCTGAATATCGGTGATAATTCACTGGTTGATTTGGGAGAGTAGACACTTAAAGAGCAATGTTTAATTTTGAATTGTCTTGTCATTTCGAACGAAGAGAGAAATCTTGTTAAATGAAGATCTCTCCCTGTGGTCGAGATGACAGGCTGAATGCTTTAAAATCTTTATTGGCCGCGGATAAGGTCTGATAAAATCTGATAATTCAAAAGATTTAAACTAAAAATGTTGTTATTTAGTCCTTAACCCCAATCCCTCGTTTATGCCTTTACCAAGTTACATTACCTGTGACCTTCTCTGCGGACTCTACGCGTAACGCTCTTAAAAGTTTAACCAAAAAGTCCTAGCTTTAGATCTATCAGACTTTGTCAGATTGTATCCGCGGCTAAAACGATTTATGGTTTTGTCTGTACATAGATTTTTATAGAATTTGATAGC
>JAUVAJ010000346.1 GCA_030591795.1 Desulfuromonadales bacterium
CGTTGCTCGTATGTACTTCATCCTGCATTCTGACCATGAGTCCGGCAACGTTTCGGCGCACGCTACTCACCTGGTCGCTTCGGCTCTCTCTGACGCTTACTACGCATACAGTGCTGGCCTCAACGGCCTGGCTGGTCCGCTGCACGGTCTGGCAAACGAAGAGGTTCTTCGCTGGACTCAAGCTTTCATGGAGAAGTTGGGCGGCGAAGTGCCGACCGAAGAAGGCCTCAAGAAGGCGCTGTGGGATACGCTCAACAGCGGTCAGGTTATCCCGGGTTACGGTCATGCTGTTCTGCGTAAGACCGATCCGCGTTACACCTCGCAGCGTGAGTTCTGCATGAAGACCGAAGGTCTTAAAGACTATCCGTTGTTCCAACTGATCCGGATGATCTTTGAAGTTGCTCCTGGCGTGCTCACCGAGCATGGCAAAGCCAAGAACCCATGGCCGAACGTTGATGCACAGTCCGGCGTTATCCAATGGTACTATGGTGTTGAGCAGTATGAATTCTACACCGTGTTGTTCGGTATCGGTCGTGCCCTCGGCTGTCTCGCCAACATCACTTGGGATCGTGCTCTCGGTTACGCTATCGAGCGTCCGAAGTCGGTTACCACTGCGATGCTGGAAGATGCTGCCGGTATCAAGTAATACAGTTTAAATAGTCTGCTACTTGCAGATCACGCGGGGATGCCATTGGCATCCCCGCTTTTTTTTGTGAAACGCAATTGGACTTAAGTCGGAAACGTAAATTTAGTAAGTCACAACAAGCTTTCCACAACATGGTAAATAAACTTTACATGGCATAAAGAGATTGCTAACATCACTCGCCATTTGTTGCCCTTTACGTTATTCCCTGTTAGTTCGGTTGGTAGATGCGAATCAAGCGCCTTGACATAGTCGGATTTAAATCGTTCGTCGACAAGATGTCCTTTGAGTTTCCTGAGGGAGTAGTTGGTATTGTCGGGCCGAATGGTTGCGGCAAGAGCAATATTGTCGATGCCATCTGTTGGGCTATGGGCGAGCAGAGTGCCAAGAAACTCCGTGGCAAGATGATGGAAGACATTATCTTTGGTGGCAGTGAATCACGTAAGCCGCATGGTATGGCTGAAGTGTCTCTGGTTTTTGCCAACGAAGATGGCCTGGCACCGGCCGCTTACAACGAGTATGCAGAGATTGTAGTTACCCGTCGACTCTATCGTAATGGTGACAGCGAATACCTGATCAACAAAACTCCCTGCCGTCTGCTTGACGTCACTGAACTGTTTATGGATACCGGTGTCGGTGCCAAGGCCTACTCGATTATCGAGCAGGGTAAAATCGGCATGGTCCTGAACTCCAAGCCGGAGGATCGGCGTTTTCTGATCGAGGAGGCGGCCGGAGTTACCAAGTTTAAATCCCGAAAAAAGGCTGCTCTGAGAAAAATTGACGCGACCCGGCATAACCTTGAACGGCTGAACGATATTATCAGCGAAGTTCGTCGACAGACCGGCAGCCTGAAACGTCAGGCAAAAAAGGCCGAGCGATTTCGCGAGCTGCGCGATGAATTACGGCAAATTGAAACCCGTCTGGCTTATGCGCGTTATCAGGAATTGACCGTCGGCATTAAGGCCAAAAGCGGTCGGGAAACTCAGCTGCAGTCAGTTGTTGATGAAAAAAATATTCTCCAGACTGAGCAGGAAGCTAATCTTGAAAAAGCCCGACTTGACCAGTCGGTTCGTGAAAGAGCAGTCGCCGAGGAGCAGGAGCGAGTATTTCGCCTGACCACGGAGATCCAAAAAGTTGAGGCGACAATAGATGGCAATGCCAAGGAAAAAGAAATAATTTCTCGCCAACAGGAGCGGCATGCGATCGAAGAAGCTGAGACGGTGCAACGGCTTGCCCAGCTCGATGATGAAGAGCAGTCGTTGACCACAAGTTTGAGTGCGTTCAAGAACGATATGGTTCACGAGGAACGGCGATTGGGTGAAGCTGAACGTAAATTGACAGATATCACTGAGCAGGAATTGGCCAGTGCACAGCAGTTGGAAGACGAGCGTGCATTGCTTTATCAGGCTTTGGGTGAAATTACCCGGTTCAGTTCACAAAAAGATGATTCAACCCGGCGGTTACAGTCACTTTCTCTACAGACCGAAAAAAGTAACGCAGAGGTACAAGAACTGAAACTTGCGCATGATGCTGCCATTCAGCAAGTTGCAACTCTCGAGTCGACGCTACAAAAGTTGCGTGCCGAGCGCAATACGTTGCAGCAAAAACGGGCTGAACTTGAAACATTGCGTGCGACGCTTGAAACTCGTCTTGAGGCAAATGAGCAGTTGCTGCAGGAAAAACGCGAAGAGCTGAATCGTTTGCAGGCCCGACTAGAATCATTGCGACAAATAGAAAAAAATCTGGAGGGATACGACAGCGGCGTCAGAACTTTACTGGGTGACAGCCGTTTTAGCAACTCTCTTCAGGGAGTGGTTGCCGATCAGCTTGATGTCCCGGCCCGTTATGAAGCTGCAGTCGAGGCGGTACTTGGTGGTCGTTTACAATCGTTGCTGGCTAAGGACCATGACGAACCTGTGGCTGCGGTTGAGGTTGTACGACAGTCCGCAGGTCGGGGTACTGTTTTGCTGCCCGGATTTGTTACTGCGGAATCAGCTGCGGTGGCGGGGTTGTCTGTGGC
>JAUVAJ010000301.1 GCA_030591795.1 Desulfuromonadales bacterium
TCTCGGCATCAGCATCAGAGATATTGAGCCAGAACTGGTAGAACTTGTACGGTGAGGTCAGCTTCGGATCGAGCCAGACGTTGCCACTTTCTGTTTTTCCGAATTTACCGCCGTCCGCTTTGGTAATGAGAGGACAGGTCAGGGCAAAGGCGTCACCACTCTCCTTGCGGCGAATAAGTTCTGCCCCTGTCGTGATGTTCCCCCATTGGTCAGACCCACCCATCTGCAGTTTACAGTTCTTCTCACGATACAGGTGCAAGAAATCGGTGCCCTGAACCAACTGATATGTAAATTCGGTGAAGGACAACCCCATCTTGGATTCTTCACCGAGACGCTTTTTAACGCTGTCCTTGGCCATCATGTAATTGACCGTAATATGCTTGCCGATGTCGCGGATAAAATCCAAAAAACTGAAATCTTTCATCCAGTCGTAATTGTTCACCAGCTCGGCAGCATTGGCAGCATCAGATTCAAAATCGAGAAACTTTGCTAACTGTTTTTTTAAACATTGCTCGTTATGACGGAGTGTCTGTTCGTTGAGGAAGTTTCGCTCGTCCGACTTCCCGGACGGATCGCCGATCATCCCGGTCGCTCCGCCGACAAGGGCAATCGGCTTATGGCCGGCAATCTGGAAATGTTTGAGCATCATCACGCTGACCAGGTGGCCGATATGCAATGAATCAGCAGTCGGATCGATCCCAACATAGGCCGATGTCATTTCTTTTTGAAGCTGCCCTTCCGTCCCCGGCGTAATGTCGTGGATCATGCCGCGCCAGGTCAATTCTTCAACAAAATTCATTTCCAGTACCTACAATTCAGAGTGTATGGCCGTGTGCTGAACTTGGTGCGAATGCCACCAAGCAGGGGCCTCAGATGTCAACGATCTCCATCACCCGGTCTATCTGCAAGGCCCGACCGGTATCTTCATCTATCTCAATAATTACGGCATTAATTGCCGGATCCTTTTTGGAGATCTCAAACCGGGTCGGCCGCTGACTAAGAAATTTTTCAACTACCTGCTCGCGGCGCATACCGATCACGCCATCCCGACTCCCGGTCATGCCGACGTCAGAGATATAAGCGGTCCCCTGCGGCAGTACACGTTCATCGGCGGTTTGCACATGGGTATGGGTTCCGACCACTGCCGAGACGCGACCCTCGAGATGCCAGCCGAGAGCAGCCTTCTCGCTGGTCGCTTCAGCATGAAAATCGACCAGTATGATCGGCGTGGTCTTGAGCATTTGCTCGATGAGGCGATCCGCCGCCTGAAAAGGGCAATCAAGGTTCTTCATAAAAACCCGCCCTTCCAGATTAATAACACCGACGGCTATGCCACCGGCAGTCCGGTAGATACCGGCACCGCTCCCGGGCGCATCTCCGGGATAGTTATCAGGACGTAAAAGTCGATCCTCGCTATCGAGCAACTCCAGGATGTCCTTCTTATCCCAGATGTGATTTCCGGTGGTCATAACATCGATACCGAGGCTGAACAGCTCATCGGCAACATCGACAGTCAGGCCAAATCCGGCTGCAGCATTTTCACTGTTGGCAATAACCAGATCAATACAATGCGTATCGATCAGCCTGCCAAGACGTTCACGCAACGCCAGACGACCTGGCCGGCCAACAATGTCTCCAATAAAAAGGATTCGCACAGTTAATTAATTCTCCACAATTTGCATACAGCTACTTCGCATAATCGACCGCCCGGGTCTCTCGAATAACATTGACCTTGATCTGACCGGGATAAGTCATCTCGTCCTCTATTTTACGGGCGATGTCTTTAGCCAGGCCATGCGACTGGGCATCTGAAACCTTGTCACTGGCGACCAGTACACGAATTTCTCGACCGGCCTGAATAGCAAAGCAACTGGTGCAACCGGGGAACGACGTGCCGATTCTTTCCAGATCACCCAAACGCTTAACATAGGTTTCAAGCATCTCGCGCCGCGCGCCGGGACGAGCCCCGGACAATGCGTCAGCCGCCTGCACGAGAACCGCGAGAACCGTTTCTGGTTTTTCATCTTCGTGATGAGCACCAATCGCATGAATAATCTTGGGCGACTCACCATATTTACGGGCCAGGTCGGCACCAATAACAGCATGCGATCCTTCAATTTCGTGATCGACTGCCTTACCTATGTCGTGCAACAGTCCGGCACGCTTGGCTTCCTTGATGTTAATACCGAGCTCAGCCGCCATGATGCCACAAAGGAATGCAACCTCCAATGAATGCTGCAACACATTCTGACCGTAAGAGGTACGATAACGCAGCCGCCCAATCAGTTTCACTATTTCAGGATGAATGCCATGCACACCGACATCGAACGTTGCCTGTTCACCAGCCTCGCGGATTTTCTCATCGACCTCCTCTTCGGCCTTCTTAACGACCTCTTCAATCCGGGAAGGATGGATACGACCATCGGCAATCAACTTTTCAAGAGAGATTCGCGCTACTTCGCGACGAACCGGATTAAAACCGGAAATAATAACCGCCTCTGGCGTATCATCAATAATTAGATCTATTCCAGTTGCCGCCTCAATCGCCCTGATGTTTCGCCCTTCACGGCCGATAATGCGGCCTTTCATTTCATCCGCCGGCAGTGGTACAACGCTGACGGTTTTTTCGGCGACAAAATCACCAGCGTAACGCTGGATTGTCAACGCCAGAATATTCCGGGCCTTCTTGTCAGCCGATTCTTTCGCCTCATCCTCAATCTGCTTGATCATCTTGGCCGCATCATGCCGGGCTTCACTCTCCAGTGAAGCAATCAAGGTTTTCATCGCCTCCTCAGAGCTCATTCCGGAAATCTGCTCCAACTGTGTGCGTTGGTCCTGAATCAAGCCTTCAATTTCCTGTTCACGCTCTTTTACAAGTTGCTCTTGCGAAGATTGAAATTGTTCTCTCTTCTGCAGATCTTCTTCGCGACTGTCGATTTGCTCGACTTTACGGTCGATGTTTTCTTCTTTCTGTTGCAGACGCCGTTCTTGATTCTGAGCTTCCTTACGTAACTCACGCAATTCAGCTTCCCACTCAGTCTTGGCCTGCAGAACTGTATCTTTGGCTTGTATAACAGATTCTTTGCGTATTGAATCTGCTTCCTTGCTGGCTACTTCAACAATTTGCGTAGCAGTACGTTCAGCATTGGCCAGCTTGCTTCCACCGAGCTTGCCCCGCACCAAAGCACCAATGATTGCACCGACTACAGCA
>JAUVAJ010000295.1 GCA_030591795.1 Desulfuromonadales bacterium
AAACCGGCACCTCGGTCATCGTCTTTCCGGAAGGGACCAGATCTCCGGACGGCAACCTGCTGCCATTCAAGGGTGGCGGCTTCATCCTTGCCGTTCAGTCCGGCATGCCGATTGTCCCGGTCGTGATCAGCGGCACTCGCAACATCAACCCGAAAGGGAGTCTGACCGTTTGCTCGGCCGAAGTATTGATCCGTATTTTGCCGCCGATTGAAACTGCCGGGCTAAAATCAAAAGATCGTGAACAACTGTCAGAGCAAGTCCGCCAGGCGATCGACTCTGTGCTCCATCCAGGATTGTCCGATCATGCCGACTAACGATCAACACGGCCTCAAGTCTGGCGATATGCGCCTGATCCCGCTCGGTGGTCTGGGTGAAATCGGCATGAACATGATGGCACTCGAATACGCCGGTGCTTTGCTGATCATCGATTGCGGCCTGATGTTTCCCGAGGCCCGCATGCTCGGCATCGACCTGGTGTTGCCCGACACCGAATTCCTCAAACAGCGTAAAGACGATATCTGCGGGCTGTTGTTGACCCACGGCCACGAAGACCATATTGGCGGCGTCCCTTATCTGCTCGAATCCCTCGGTTTTCCACCGGTCTACGGTACGCCTTTAACCATCGGCCTGCTCATGGGCAAGCTAGTCGAACACGGCCTTGAGCGACGGATAGATTGCCACCGGGTGACGCTGCGTGAACCATTCCTCCTCGACCCGTTCAACATCGAATATTACCGCGCCACGCATTCGATTACCGACGGCGCCGGCATCGCCATTCGCACCGCCGCCGGGCTGGTGGTCCACACCGGCGACTTCAAACTCGATCCGACACCACTCGATGGGGAAAAAACCGACACTAAGCGTTTAAAAGAGTTTGGTGACGAGGGTGTATTACTCCTGCTGTCCGATTCCACCAATGTTGAGCAGCAGGGACACACCCGCTCGGAACGGGAAGTCGGCGAGGCGTTCAGTCAGATCCTGCCGACCTGCAAAGGGAGGGTGCTGATCTCGACCTTCTCCTCCAACATTCACCGCATCCAGCAGGGGGTCGATACGGCTATTGAACACAACCGCAAGCTGTTGATCAGCGGTCGCAGCATGCTGACCAATGTCGATATTGCCCGACAACTCGGCTATCTGCGAATTCCGGACGACCTGCTGATCGACCTGCGTGACTATGAGCATCTCCCGCGGCATCGGGTGATGGCGTTGACCACCGGTAGCCAGGGTGAACCGCTCAGCGCCCTGTCGCGCATTGCCGTCGATGAGCATAAACATATCTTCCTCGAAACCGGTGATACGGTGATTCTGTCATCGAAATTTATCCCCGGCAACGAGAAGGCGATCAGCGAACTGATCAATAACCTTTACCGGCTCGGTGCCGAGGTTCATTATGAGAGTACCAGCGAGATTCATGTCTCCGGGCACGCCTCGCGTGATGAGCTGCAGCAAATGCTTGAGCTGACCCGGCCGCACTACTTTGTGCCGATCCATGGAGAATATCGACATCTGGTCAAGCACGCCCAACTGGCACGCCAGACCGGCGTTGCGCAGGAGCGAGCCATTGTCCTGGAAAACGGCCACCCGTTACTCTTTTCGGCACAGGACTTCAAGTGCGAAGAACCGATCGAGTATGGACGGATTTTTGTGGACGGCAAGGGGGTCGGCGACGTAGGATTCATGGAACTTCGCGACCGGAGCCATCTGGCCAACCACGGCGTAGTTATTGTGCTGCTGGCACTCGATCGTGCTTCGGGGAAAGTATTACTCGGCCCGGAGCTGTTGACGCGTGGTTTTGTCAACGAGGCAGAGAACCAGGAGCTGCTCGATCAGGCGCAACAGGAAGTGATTGAGATGCTCGGCCAACACGGCCCGAGTCTACTGGCTGAACACGAAGAGGTCCGGGTCGAGGTCCGCAAAACACTGCGCCGCTTCTTCAACCGCAATATCAAACGTCGGCCGCTGATTCTGCCGATCGTACATACAATGTAAGGAACCACAAACTATATGACTTTTTCTCAAGCCGTCGCTCTGGGTGCCCTGCAAGGTGCCACGGAGTTTTTGCCGGTATCCTCATCCGGGCATCTGGCTATAGCCCAATATTACCTGTCCGGCTTTTCCCAGCCGGGCGTACTGTTTGATGTGCTGCTGCATCTCGGCACCATGGTCGCGGTACTGATTTATTTTCGCCAGGATGTTACCGCCCTGTTGACCTCCCCCTGGAATCGCACATCCACCGGCGAGAAAGACCGGCGCCTGTTGTGGCTGTTGATTATCGGTTCGATTCCGACCGCGATTATCGGCCTGGCCGGCAAGGATCTGGCGACATCTTTGTTTCACAATATGACCGTGGTCGCCGTCTGTCTGCTGGTGACCGGTGTCCTGCTTACCGTCAGCGAACGCTTACGTGCCAAGGGACAGGGCCGCACCGAACTATCAGTCACTGATGCCCTGGTTACCGGAGTCCTGCAGGGGTTGGCAATACTTCCCGGCATCTCCCGCGCCGGAGCGACCATCTCTGGTTTGCTGATGCGCGGTGTCGACGGTGAAACCGCTGCCCGCTTTTCATTTTTACTCGCCCTGCCGGCCGTCTTTGGTGCCGCCTTGCTCTCAATTAAAGATCTGCAGAGTGTTCCGGCCGGTGAACTGCCGCTCTATGCTGCCGGAGCCGGCTGTGCAATGATAGTCGGCCTGTTTTCGATTCACTTCCTGATGGCGATAATTCGTCGCAGACGTTTGTTCCTGTTTGCGCTATACTGTTGGGCGGTTGGTACTGTCATACTGATACTTTCAATGTCACAAACTGGATAACATAAAGAATGAAAGAACAAGAAAAACCACTGTTTCGTGAGCACATCAAAAAGGAGATCTTCGGTATCTTCTGGCTGGCGCTCGGCATTTATCTGCTGTTCTGCCTCTTCTCCTATGAAAGCGGCGACCCCTCGTTCAACAACACGTTCCACCCGAATGAGATCGCCAACTACGGCGGCATGATCGGTTCACATCTGGCCGACCTGCTGTTCCAGGGCTTCGGCCTGCCAATTTTATTGCTGCCATTCGCCTGCCTACTGTTCGCCTGGCGCCTGCTGAAATTTCGTGACATCAAGTTCCGCGCCTACAAAATCGGCGCTTTTATTTTACTGTTACTGGCCCTCGACGGTCTGTTTGCCCTGCACATCACCAGCATTTCACTCTTCAGTCAGGATCTCGCCCGTCCCGGTGGCGCGGTCGGGGCTGTTCTCGGTGGCGCACTTGAAGACTACCTGAATACCGCTGGAGCGACGATCTTTCTCCTG
>JAUVAJ010000193.1 GCA_030591795.1 Desulfuromonadales bacterium
AGCATCATCGCCGTTGAGTCAGAACTGCAGAACAGAGGGCGAGTCCTGATTCGTTACTCAGGGACCGAACCGTTGTTGCGTGTTATGCTTGAAGGTGAAGATCCGGATCGCATCCGGGAGCTCGCTCAGGATATTGTAGATGAAGTAGAAAAACATCTCGGTGTCAGGAATCAGGAGATATGACCGTGGCTAAACTTGGAGTAAATGTCGACCATGTTGCGACGATTCGTCAGGCCCGAGGTGGCAACGAGCCAGACCCTGTTGCGGCGGCTATTTTGTCTGAGCTTGCCGGTGCCGACGGGATCACCATTCATTTACGTGAAGATCGTCGGCATATCCAGCCGCGAGATGTTGACTTGCTCCGGCGTACTATCAAAACCAGGTTGAACCTTGAAATGGCCCCGACCGACGAGATGGTAGGCGTAGCCCTTAAAGTTTTGCCCGACTATGTCACTCTGGTACCGGAAAAACGCGAGGAGTTGACTACTGAAGGCGGCCTGGATGTCAGCTTGCACCGGCACCTGATTAAAAAACAGGTCGACCTGTTACGCCAGAGCGGGATCACTGTCAGCCTGTTTGTCGACCCTGATATTGAGCAGATCAAGATGTCACACCGGGTTGGCGCTGATTATATCGAGATCCACACCGGCAACTACTGCGACGCTAAAAATCAGGAATTGCAGAAAGTCGAGCTGGCAAAAATAGAAACCGCAATTAAGGCTTCACGCAAGCTCGGCTTGGGTGTGAATGCCGGGCATGGCCTGAATTACCAGAATATTCGACCGGTTGTTGCTCTCGGCGGGATTGAAGAATTCAACATTGGCCACAGCATCGTCTCACGTGCGGTGCTGGTCGGAATGGAGCGAGCGGTGCGCGAGATGGCGACACTGGTTCGCGGAGGTTAATATGTCACGCGTGGCCGGAATAGGTACAGACCTGACACAGATTTCCCGGTTCAGTCGGTTTCTGGAACAGAAAAAAACGGCGCTACTGGATCGGCTGTTTACTGCGTCAGAGCAAACCTATGCCATGCAGAAAAACAACCCGGCACCACATCTTGCTGCGCGTTTTGCCGCAAAAGAAGCTTTTCTTAAAGCGCTCGGGCTCGGTCTGCGTGAAGGGATCAGCTGGCAGGATATGACCGTGGTTAATGATGAACTCGGCAAGCCATCGTTGCAACTAAGTGGCCGCGCCCGAGAAGTTTTTGATCAACGTTCATTATCGATGTTGCATCTTTCTTACAGTCACGATGGTGATTACGCGATGGCCACAGTGGTTCTGGAGCAAGCATGAAACTTCTAACCGCCAATGAAATGCGCGAGCTTGATAATCAGGCGATCGAGGAGTGGCAAATTCCCGGGGTCGTGCTGATGGAGAATGCCGGTCAGGCGACTGTTGATCAGCTTGAGGAGCACTTTACTGACCTTTGGCCCGGCCCGGTGTTGGTTGTAGCCGGCAAGGGGAACAATGGCGGCGATGGTTATGTAATCGCCCGGCATTTGATGAATCGTGGCTGGGAGGTTGCGGTTTTGATCCTCGCTGCGAATGATGCGATCAAGGGTGATGCGCGGATCAACCTCGATGTGTTGACCCGTTCTTTTGCCGAACTCTATTATGCCGAAGACGGTGATGCCTTGTTCTCGGTACTCGATGTAATCGATGCACCGACGTTGATCGTTGATGCCCTGCTCGGGACCGGTCTCGGTGCTGAAATCACTGGGTTGTATGCTGAGGTAATCAACTGGATTAACGGCACCGGTCTGCCGGTGGTTGCGGTTGATGTGCCGTCCGGAGTTGATGCCACAAGCGGCCAGTTGCACGGGCCGACGGTCTGTGCTGATCTGACTGTCACGTTTGCTGAGGCGAAGGTGGGACATGTTTTACGACCGGCAGTCGATTATGTCGGTGATCTGGTCGTGGTTGACATCGGTATCCCGATTCAACTTGTCGGGCAGTACCCGTCCAGACATTTTTATGTCGATGCTGAAATGGCGGCAGCTTTACTGCCTGATCGTCCGGAGACTGGTCATAAAGGGTCGTTCGGTCATTTGCTGACTATCGCCGGGTCGACCGGTAAGACCGGGGCAGCGGTGTTGGCGGCCGAAGGCGGCTTGCGGGTCGGGGCCGGTCTATCGACACTGGCGTGCCCGGCGTCGTTGAACCCGGTTTTCGAGGTAAAATTGACCGAAGTAATGACCGCGCTGCTGTCGGATCGAGATGGTGAAGTTGCAACGGATGCCATCGCCGGGGTTTTGCAGATATGCGCCGGTAAACAGGCGGTAGTGGTCGGCCCGGGGCTCGGGGTAGGTGACGGAGCCAGAGCGCTGGTTGATGCCATACTGTTACATTCGTCACTGCCGCTTGTCCTTGATGCTGACGGCTTGAATACCTTAAGTCTCGAGACCTTGCGCAAGCGGACTGGTGCAACGATTTTAACGCCGCATCCTGGTGAAATGGCCCGCTTGCTCGATTGTACGGTTGCCGAGATCGAGGCAGATCGCCTTGCAACTGCCACCGCTTTTGCCGCGGAGTATAACGTCATTCTCGTTCTCAAAGGGGCGCCGACGATTATTGCCACACCGGACGGGCGAAGCTTTATCAATGGTAGCGGAAATCCATTGTTGGCCAGTGGTGGCACCGGCGATGTTCTGGCCGGCTTGATCGGCGGGTTGCTCTGTCAGGGGTGTGCGCCGGATGTTGCTGCGGTGCTGGCAGTGTTCCTGCACGGTTCTGCCGCTGATCGACTGGCCGACGAAACTGGCAATTCCGGAATTCTGGCCTCCGAACTGCTGCGAGAAATTCCGTTCACGCGACATCTACTTACCAATAGGAGTGAAGAATTATGTTAACAGCACAAGATATTATGTCTCGTGAAATACGTTCTGTCGTTCTCGGCACAAGCATCAAGGAGTTGGCGGCTCTGTTTGAAGAGACTCGCTACAATGCTCTGCCGGTGGTTGACGCTGCAGGTAAATTGTTGGGGACTATCAGTCAAAACGACTTGATTGAACGTGACAAGCCGTTGCATATTCCGACGGTTATTTCGATTTTTGATTGGGTTCTTTATGTCGAGAGCGAAAAGAAATTTACTGACGAAGTTCAGAAGATGGCAGCACGAACCGTTGATGAAATTTACTCGCCGCCCAAAGCGACCTGCTCGCTGGATACTCCGGTCGACCAGATTGCCGCATTGATGAGTGACAAAAAAGCCCATCTTGTCCCGGTCATCGATGATGATGAACTGGTCGGGGTTGTTACCCGGCTCGATATTATCCGGTCCATGAATCGGTAATTGATGCCAGCAATACAACTAAGTATGAAATCTCCCGGCCAGACCAGACATCTGGGAGAACAGATCGGTGTCATTTGTCCTGACACATTTTCCCTGTTGCTTGAGGGCGAACTCGGTAGTGGCAAAACCTGTTTCGTGCAGGGTTTGGCTGCCGGTTGCGGTGTGCCGGAGAATCAGCCGGTCTGTAGCCCGACCTACACCTTGATGAATCATTACGTTGGTCGCTGCGATCTCTATCATTTTGATCTCTATCGTCTTGCCGGGATGGAAGAGCTTGATGATCTCGGGTTCGATGAACTGTTCAGCGGGCCAGGCATCAAGGTAGTGGAATGGAGTGGGTTGCTCGAGGAACTGGCTGACAACGGTTTGCACATTGCGTTCAGTTATGGTGACCATGACTCGGAACGGGAATTAAAACTGACACCCTATGGCCCACTGGGTGAAAGATTAGTTAATCAGTTGATTGCAGACAAGAAAGAGGCAGCTCATGGCGCAGACTGAATATGACATCGTTGTGATCGGCGGCGGCCCGGGCGGGTATGTCGCAGCTTTACGCGCTGCACAACAAGGTGCAACTGTCTGCCTGATTGAAGCTGACCGGGTTGGTGGCACCTGCTTGAATCGCGGCTGCATCCCGACCAAGGCGCTATACAGTACGGCGCAACTTTTTCACCGGATGCAAAAAGCTGCCGAGCACGGGATTGCAGTCGACTCGATATCCCTTGATTACAAACAGGCCGTAGATCGAAAAAACGGTATTGTTGATCAATTGGTCGGTGGTATCTCTCAGTTGTTGAATAGTGCTGGGGTCGATGTTTTTACTGGAATGGCTTCGCTGGAGAGTGCCAACCGGGTCCGGTTTAAGGGACAGTCGATGGTTGGCCATATACGAGCCGGTTCAATAATTATTGCGACGGGCTCTGCTCCAGTGCAGCCGGAGGCTTTGTTCCCATCCCGGAAAAACATTTTGACCAGTACCGAAATTCTTGCTATTAAGGATTTTCCTGCAAGTCTGCTGGTCATTGGTGGTGGTTATATCGGCTGCGAATTTGCTTCGATTTTTGCAACGCTCGGTTGCAAGGTGACGATTGTCGAGATGTTGCCACGGATTCTCACCACCAGCGATCGGCAGATTGTCCGTGAGGTCGAAAAGAGTTTCAAGGAGCAGGGTGTTG
>JAUVAJ010000023.1 GCA_030591795.1 Desulfuromonadales bacterium
GACAGAGAGCCAAGTGAACCGTTTCTTTTGGTGCGGCTCACCAAAGAAAATGAACACGGCTGTCGGGCCGGGCTTGTCCGCCGTAGCTCATGCCCGTCGTAGCTTTATGCGAAGGAGGGGTGGCGAAGGTGGAACCCGACGGTTTCAACTCTTTAAATGAAAAGATCAAACAAGACGTCGGGACTCGCCTTCGAAAGCAATGGGTATAGCCCTCTTAGAGCGGAATCACCGTTGTCTTATGCACGGCGCGAAGAGCAAATGACGATTGCACGCGCAGTACGCCGGGGAGGCTGGTTAGTCTGTTGTGGATGCGGACGTAATCATTGTTGTCACGGATGATGACTCGGAGCAGATAATCGAAGTCACCCGACATCAGGTAGCACTCCATCACTTCTTCAACTTCGCCGACGGCCTGTTCGAAGCGTAGCAGTTTTTCATTCTGCTGACCATCCAGGGTTACCCGCACAAATACTGTTCCCGGCTTGCCGGCTGCGGTCTGATCGATCAGCATCACGTATTGATCGATGATGCCGCTCTTTTCAAGAATCCTGACCCGCCGCAAACAGGCTGATTCGGAGAGGCCGACCTGTTCAGCGAGTTGCACATTGCTTAAACGGCCATCCTGTTGCAAGAGGCGCAAAATAGTGCGATCGATTGTGTCGATTGAGCCCAAATCAATTTTCTGCATCAAAACCCTCTTTTTATCGAATTATATGTTAATACCATGCCTTTTTATCAATGTTTAAGCAAGTAAATCGCGCATATTTTCCGTTATACTCTGAGTATAAAAGTTTTGGCTATTAAATTACTGCAGGGAGGCAATAATGATCGTCGGTATTTTGAAAGAGATCAAGTCTGAGGAGAATCGGGTCTGTATGACACCGGCCGGTGTCGAGGAGATGGTTCTGAACGGGCATCAGGTGCTGGTTGAGGCGTCAGCCGGGATCGGCAGCGGCTTTGCCGATAGCGACTATGTGGCGGCTGGTGCCGAGATGGTAACTACCCCGGCTGAGCTGTATGCCCGGGCTGAAATGGTTATGCACGTCAAAGAGCCGCAACCGTCGGAATATCCGTTGATTCGGCAGGGTCAGATTGTCTTTACCTACTTCCATTTTGCTGCGTCCGAAGAGTTGACCCGGGCAATGCTTGAGAGCAAAGCGGTCTGCATCGCTTATGAGACGATTGTCGGTCCACATGGTGGGCTGCCACTCTTAATGCCGATGAGTGAGGTGGCGGGGCGGATGGCGGCCCAGGAAGGGGCTAAGTATCTCGAACGGGCTCAGGGTGGGCGCGGGATCTTGCTCGGCGGGGTGACCGGTGTCGCACCGGCGACGGTGCTGGTGATCGGTGGTGGGGTAGTCGGCACCAATGCCGCGCTGATGGCCTGTGGTCTCGGGGCAAAAGTATACCTGCTCGACAGCAGTCTGCCGCGTCTGCGTTATCTCTCCGAGATCATGCCGAAGAATTGTTTCCCTTTGATGTCGTCTTTGGCTACTGTACGTGAGTTGGTGCAAGAGGCAGATGTAGTGATCGGTGCGGTTCTGGTCCGTGGCGCCAAGGCACCGAAGCTGGTGACCAGAGAGATGCTTAAGACCATGAAAAAAGGTGCGGTGCTGGTCGATGTGGCGATCGATCAGGGGGGCTGTTTTGAAACTTCAAAGCCGACCACCCATGGCAACCCAATCTACATGGTTGATGATGTGGTGCATTATTGTGTCGCCAATATGCCGGGGGCAGTTCCCTTGACCTCGACCATGGCGCTGACCAATGCGACTCTGCCGTATGCGCTTGATCTGGCTAATAATGGTTGGCAGCAGGTAGCGCGTGATGATGCCGGGACCAAGGCTGGATTGAATATAGTAGATGGACAAATTGTTTATCAAGAGGTGGCCGAGGCTTTCGGGCTGGAGTACACCGAGGTCGGATCTATTCTGTAGCAGTCAAGAATACATTTAAAGGTCAGCACCTAACGGGTTGCTGGCCTTTTTTTATTGTCATTTCGACCGAAAAGAGAAATCTGTTGTTATGAAAATGGGTTGCGGGAGAGTCCATTCCCGTGCTAACTGTGCGAGACTTTTTTAACGGAGCGAAAAACTACATGATTCATCTTTCAAATATCAATAAGCAGCACGGTTCACAGGTGCTGTTTCAGAATGCCAGCCTGCAGATTCTGCCCGGTAGTCGTGGTGGTCTGGTCGGCCCGAACGGGGCCGGAAAGTCGACCATATTTCGTTTGATTACCGGTGAGGAAGTCGCTGACAGCGGCGAGATCATTTGCTCAAAGAAGACCGTGATCGGGTACTTCTCGCAGGATGTCGGTGACATGTCAGGACGGTCGGCGTTGCAAGAGGTAATGGCGGCTTCCGAGAAGACCGTTGCGCTCAGTGAGCAGATTCAACAGATGGAAGCTGCTATGTGTGAACCGATGGAGGATGACGCCCTGGCCGAGCTGCTGGAGCGCTACGGCAGCGCCCAGGAGGAGTTCGAGCATCGCGGTGGCTATGATCTCGAAAGCCGGGCCCAGGCGGTTCTGACCGGTCTCGGCATCGGCCCCGATGATTACAACCGTCCGGTCGAATCATTCAGCGGCGGCTGGAAGATGCGGATCGCTCTGGCGCGTATTCTGACCATCAATCCGGATGTGTTGCTGCTCGATGAGCCGACTAACCACCTTGACGTCGAATCGATCGTCTGGCTCGAGCAGTGGCTGTCGACAGACTACAAGGGCGCGCTGCTGATGACCAGTCATGACCGGGACTTTATGAACCGGATCGTCTCGAAGATTATCGAGGTTGCCAATCGCACCGTCACTACTTATAGCGGCAATTATGATTTTTACCTGCGGGAGCGGGAGATTCGCCGCGAGCAGCTGCTCGCCAGCCATAAGCGTCAGCAGGATATGCTGGCCAAAGAAGAGGATTTCATCGCCCGGTTTGCCGCACGTGCCTCGCACGCTGCCCAGGTGCAGTCGCGAGTGAAGAAGTTGGAGAAGATCGAACGGATCGAGCTGCCACCAGAGCAGAAGAAGGTCAGCTTTGAGTTCCGTGAACCACCGCGTAGCGGTGAGGATGTCTTCTCGTTCTCGGATCTGGCTAAAAGCTGGGATCTTCCCGAGGGTGGAATCAAACCGGTCTTCGATGGTGTCTCGGGACTGATCCGCCGTCAACAGCGGATCGCCGTGGTCGGGGTCAACGGCGCCGGCAAATCAACTTTTCTCAAGGTGCTGGCCGGCGAGACCGAACCGACTGATGGCCGCGCTGTGCTCGGTGCGAGCGTCAATCTCGGCTATTTCAGTCAGCATTCAATGGATCTGCTTGATCGCAAAAAGACGGTTTACGACACCGTGCAGGATGCGCTGCCGAACGCCTCGGTCGGTGTGATCCGCAATCTCTGCGCTGCTTTTCTGTTCCAGGGTGACGATGTCGAGAAGCGGATCAATAATCTCTCCGGTGGCGAAAAGAGCCGTGTAGTGCTGGCGACCCTGTTGGCCCGGCCGCTCAATGTGCTGGTGCTTGATGAACCGACCAACCATCTAGATATCCAGTCGCGTGAGATTCTGCTCGACGCGTTGCAACGGTTTGCCGGCACTATCGTTCTGGTCAGTCATGATCGGCATTTTCTGCGTGCTCTGGTTGGTCGGGTATTTGAGATCGATCATGGTGAGATGCGGGCGTACGAGGGGGATTATGATTACTATCTTACCAAGAGTGGGCGGGAGGCTTGGGCGGTCTAAGTGTTATCATTGCACGTGCCCCAGTCATTCATAACAGCACCATAAATACTCTTATTATGTGTTTTCTTACTTAAGAACTTTCCGGTAGCTTGTTAAGCGCCGCAACATACCTTTGCGGGTCAAACGGTTTCCCCTCGTTCATCACCTCAAAAACTTCCGCAACAACAACATTGCCGATCAGTTCTTTTGCTTCAATGATTGAATAACCTTCAGCGACGAGTCGTTCAAACGTTGCATAAGTTTCGGGTGGGTCGTGCGACTCAAGCTGATTGTTTACAACTTCAATTATGGCGGCTTTTAAACGTGGATTAGTCTCCATTGGTACGTCCTTTGTTTTGATTCACTCAACGGTTGTCAGATTGGTTTCCCGCCCCGGCTCCGGATGGCGTGGGATCAAGGTTGAGAGCAGTAGTGAAATTAGCGCTACTACAGCACCAATATAAAAAACCACCGCGTGTGAGTTAAGCCAGATCAGGCCGAATACCACCGGTATAACGACGGCGGCAATATGACTGATGGTAAAGCTGACACCGGCGGTTGAAGCGATATCTGCCGGAGCGGCAATCTTTTGAAAATAGGTTTTCAGACTGATCGCCAGAGCAAAAAACAGATGATCGAGTACGTACAACACTGCCGCTACCCAGCCGGTTTGCACCAGCGCGTAGCCACAGAAAATCAGAATCAGGCCACTGTATTCCAGAATAAGGGCATTGCGTTCACCGATCCGCGCTATCAGGCGACCGATTTTACGGGCAAAAATAACATTGAAAGATGCGTTCAACAAAAATAGCAGGGCGATATCACTGACGGCGTAATTGAATTTTTCGACCATTAGAAACCCGGCGAATACCATGAAAATTTGCCGCCGGGCACCCGACAGGAAGGTGAGCGCATAATAGAGCCAATAGCGTTGGCGTAGCACCATGTGCTTATGCTGGATGGTTTGTTGTGGAAAGTGCGGGAAGCAAAACCAGGCAATCATGGCAAGGGTTATGGTCAATCCACCGAAGCTGAGGTAGAGCCATCGGTAATCGATCTTCCAGAAGGTTGTCCCGAGCCAGATCAGACAAAAGGTAATGATTGCCGCAGACGACCCGATTGATATCAATCGGCCAAAGGTTTCGGCTGCGCGTTCTTTGGCAATCCACTGCTGGGCCAGTGAAGTCTGGATGGTTTCATAGTAGTGAAAGCCGATCGACATCAGCACTGTGGTCAGATAAAGCCCGATAATTGAAGGGACGAGACCGGTCAGGGCGGTGCCGAGGCCGAGCAGCAGCAGGGCCATGATCGCAAAGGTTTGCTCACGAAACAGCAATAGAAAAAACACCACACCAAACGCCAGAAAACCGGGTATCTCGCGCAACGATTGCAGAATACCGATCTCACGTCCGGTGAAGGCCGCTTGCTCAATGGCATAATTATTCAGCAGCGCTTGCCAGGCGGCAAAACTGAGCGGGACCGCGAAGGCCATCAGCATGAGTAGATATTCTGGCCGCTGCCAGTGTTTGCGATGTGTTTCAGGCATATAGTTAAAAATCCAACTCTTTACGAAAAAACACCCCCAGTTGCAGACGAATTTCATCTCGCACCCGACGGTAGGCGGTCATTACCTGTTCATCAGTCCCGGTCGCTCTGGGCGGATCGTCAAAGCCGATGTGGATTCTTTTGACACCGCCGACAAACAGCGGACACTTATCGTTGGCGTCACCACAAAGGGTGATGACGTAATCGAATAGCTGTCCTTTAAATTGATCGAGATGGTCAGAGCTGTTAGCGCTGATGTCGATACCGATTTCGGCCATCACTTCAACCGCTTTCGGGTTGAGGCCGTGCGGTTCGGTGCCGGCTGAGTAAGTCTCGACACGGTCGGCAAAATCATGAGTGATAATGCCCTCGGCCATCTGGCTCCGGCATGAATTGCCGGTGCAAAGAAAAAGTACGCGTTTATGCATGTCGTAAATATATCTGTACATTAGGATATGATCAATCGAAACATCTATTGGCTATTGGCTATTGGCTATTGGATAGAGGGGTTTAATTTACAAAATCCCAAGGAGTATTCGACGCGAGTGATCGTTTGGGTGTAGAATTAAAAAAAGATGGTGGTGTAAGCGTTATGTCGCAAAAGTGAATTTTACCTGTGACAGGTATGTCTCTACTTAGCATACATAATGCAAAGTTTACTGCTATCTGAAATTTATAAGGTGTTTAAGTTGACTATATTATTGGAAGTTTTAGAGAGCTGCTGGAATATTCTGGCTGAAGCCTCTCCCTATATACTGTTCGGATTTTTCGCTGCCGGTATTTTAAAAGGGTTGATCCCGGATTCGCTGGTGGCCAAACATCTCGGTGGCAACAGCAAACGTTCTGTGATCAAGGCCTCTCTGTTTGGCATCCCGTTACCGCTATGCTCATGTGGTGTCATCCCGGCTGCTATCGGTTTACGCCGCCAGGGGGCGGGGCGTGGTGCCTCAGCCGCTTTCCTCGTCTCCACTCCTGAGTCGGGGGTCGATTCGATCGCCATTACCTATGCTCTGCTCGATCCGGTCATGACCGTTTTGCGGCCGATTTCTGCTTTTGTAACTGCAACGATAACCGGTTTGGTGATTAACCTGTTGCCAGAAGACTCAGCTGTCGCCATTGAGGCCGAGACGCCGGTTGCGACGGTTGAAGAGAGTGTTAGCGACAAATCGAATATGCTGCAGCGGATGCGCGAAGGTATCGGCTACGCTTTTGGCGAACTGCTTAAGGATATCGGTGGTTGGTTGCTGGTCGGGGTTGCCATAGCCGGATTAATCGGCTATCTGGTCCCGGATGACTTTTTTACTTTCTTACAGGGACACAACTTCCTCTCGATGCTGGCGATGTTGGTGATTGGTATCCCCCTCTACATTTGCGCTTCTGCTTCGACACCGGTTGCTGCTGCTCTGATTCTCAAAGGGATCTCACCCGGTGCAGCGCTGGTGTTTCTCCTGGCTGGTCCGGCGACAAACGCTGCAACCCTGACCCTGATTGGTCGCTTCTGGGGACGCGCAACGACAATTGTTTATCTGTTGAGCATTGCCATCTGTTCGCTGGTGCTGGGAGCTTTGACTGATCTGCTCTACACTTTTGCCGGTTGGGATATCGTCGGGCAGATTCAGGCAGTGGTTGAGCATGGGCCGTCGTTGTTCGATAATCTCGCGGCCGTTTTAGTCCTGGTTTTGTGGGGGATAAATTTCTTGCCGAGCAGGAAAAAGACAGATAGATGCTGTGATTGTTGAGTTAATGAATCTCTTTGTCTGGGACTGAAGAAGAGGGTGTGTCATTTCGAACATACGCCTTCGCCAACCCTCCTTCGCGTAAAGCTACGGCGGACATTAGCTATGTCGCACAAAGTGAGAAATTAACCGACAACACAAAATCTCTCTCTCTGGTCGAGATGACAGAGACGATCATAGAGTTTAAGTTTACAACTTGTCAGGGTTTTGGCATCGGTCTTTCAACCAACTCAAAAAATTGTTCAATTAATCGGTGCGTTATTCCCCAGAGCACAGGTGCTGTATCGATCAGGTCGACAACCGGTTGCGAGATGGTGCGACCGCGAAACGGAAAGGCCATCCGGCGGTGTCTTTCTTCTTCGTGAAAACGCTCAAGCGGTAGCCAGTCGTAGGCGGCAACTTCGTGATTCAGGGTGAAGTCTGCCGGATGGGGCAGGTAGTAGACAAAGCAAGAGATCTTGATCGGCAGAAACGCGCCCGGCAGGTCATCAAGCTGACCCAGATATTCAGCGGCAACTAGATTTAATCCTACTTCTTCCAGCGTTTCACGTTCTGCTGCAGCTTGTGCTGTTGCATCTTCGAAGTCGACTTTGCCGCCAGGAAATGCCAGATCGCCGGACCAGGGGTCGCCGTCATGTTGCGCGCGGTGTATAATCAGCATTTGCAGTCGGTTGAGCTGTTGGCGTAAAATAAGTGCGACGGCTGCATGGCGCTCGGAACCGGTCGCAAGAACTGGTGTGCGGTTGGCAAGATGGCGGCGGATAGTGTCTAATGTCGGCATACGTGAATCCTTTTTGCTATACTCTCATTATACCCCAGACAAACATTTCTGGACAATCGATTAAACCTGTTGAACCGGAGATTGTGGATGAAGTCCAAACTTTATAAATTTTCTATTTTTATGGTAGCTGGTGCCGTCGCTGGCGGTATTACCGGGTATGTCCGCAGTTGTGTCGAAGGTGGATGATTCATCAATTCCGGCCCCTGGTCAGGGGCCATTTTCGGTGCAATCGTCGGTCTGTTTCTAGCGTTGATTCCGTCTGAGCAGAAAGATAAATGAGCTACTGTTACCTCGTGAAGAGATCTTGATCGTTGTTTGCGCCCTTTACAGTTCAGAGTTTGGCTGATGAATTTACCATTTCCTTTACAATCCGGAATTTTATTGCGCCGCTACAAGCGTTTTCTTGCCGATATCCGGCTTGAAAATGGTGAGGAAATTACTGCGCATACACCGAATACCGGTAGCATGATGCAGTGTGCAATTCCCGGCTATCGTGTGCTGGTGTCGCTTTCTGATAACCGATCCCGCAAGTATCCGCACACTCTGGAATTGATCGAAGTAAACAGTCATTGGGTTGATACCAACACCCAACGTGCCAACCGGGTGGTTGAAGAGGGGCTTCGGCAGGGGAGCGTCGTTGATTTGCAGGGGTATAGGGTGCAACCGGAATATCGCTTCGGAGCAAGTCGGATCGATTTTTTCCTGGAGAAGGATGCAAACAAGGTGCTGATCGAGGTGAAAAATGTCACGTTATGTTGCGATCCGACCACCGCCTGTTTTCCTGATGCGGTAACGGTTCGTGGCCAGAAACATCTGCGAGAATTGATGGCGGCGGTAGCTCAGGGGTATCGCGGCATTATCCTGTTTCTGGTGCAGCGGGCTGAGGCTAAAACGTTCGCTCCGGCCGATCAGATTGATCCGGAATACGGTCGTCTGTTACGCGATGCGTTACAGCATGGCGTCGAACCGCTCGCTATTCAGACGTATGTTACGCGAAACTCGGTTAAACTCGCGCGCGAACTGCCGGTGGTGCTGTCATGAAAGCGGTTGGACTGATCACCGAATATAATCCGTTTCATAATGGGCATCTCTATCACCTGCAACAGAGTCGTTTGCAGGCGGACGCAGATGTTTGCGTTGCCGTGATGAGCGGGCATTTTTTGCAGCGCGGTGAACCTGCGTTGCTCGATAAGTGGCTCCGCGCCAAGATGGCTCTCGATTCCGGTGTTGATCTGCTGATTGAGTTACCCCTTCCTTGGGCTTGTAATAGTGCGCCTGTTTTTGCCAATGGAGCAATATCCTGCCTGCAACAATGTCAGGTTGATTCCGTATGTTTTGGTAGTGAGTCAGGTTCTCTGGTTGAATTACAGTTCGCCGTAAAATGGCTGCAGGAACATGCCGGCTTGATTGATAAGGAGAGTCGAAAGCTATTGCGACAGGGGAAAACTTGGCCACAGGCTCGTTCAAGCGTCGCCGCACAATGTGCTGCTGATCCGGTTATTCAGGAGGCGCTAAAACACCCGAATAATATTCTCGGGCTTGAATATTTACGTGCCCTTGCTGAGACAGTAAGCCCGATCACGCCGATGACAATAACGCGGATCGGCGCCGGATATCACGACGAGTCTGTGGTCGACGAACTGGCCAGCGCAACCGGGATCCGTTTGCGAGTAGCCAAGGGTGAACCTGTGCACGCGTTTATGCCAGAGGCAGTATTGTCGATTCTGTCGGCCGCTTTGCGCGGCGGGATGACAGTCGATCAGGGGCATCTGTTTCGTCTGCTGGTGTATGCTCTCCAGGATGATGCTGGGGAGGTTGATTGTGTCTACCAGGTTGACGCCGGAATAGGTCGAAGAATGCAGGAGGCGGCTGCCGAGGCGACTTATTATGTTGATCTGGTCGATTTGGTCAAGTCGAGACAGTTGACGCGAACCCGGATCCAGCGATTACTGTCATATGTTTTGCTCGGTCTGGACAGTGTTGTAATGAACGAGTTGCTCGATTGTGGGCCGCTCTATCTGCACGTTTTGGGGCAGAGTAAGGCGGGGGAGGCATTTCTGAATACGCGACGTAAAGATTTTGCGTTGCCGCTAGTTGCAAATTATTCTCGAATATACAGTCTGTTAAAGCGACGTTATGCAGCGGATCCGGAACGAATGCGGCTGGCGCATGAACAGCTAAAAATAGAACTGCGAGCATCCAGAGTCTACAGTCTGCTGTTACCCGGATTTAATAACCGCAATCGGAATCGTGATTTTTTCGAATCGGTTATTCGCGTCGACTGAACAGGCCAGCCCATCGCAGTCAGGTTTTTAAAAAGGTGGGTGTCTGTTAGAACCTGTTGTTAGTGTTCACAGTATTGGCGCAAGTTGCTGGCAAAATCTCTCAAAGTCATATCGGTTAACACTACCGATTGATTGCACTCACTGCAGGCTCTTTCCTCTCCCGGAACAACATGGTCAAATTCCAGCGGGAAAATTTTTTGACATTCTGTACATTCGAAACCAATTTTAAGTTCCATGATCGCCCTCCAATTGCTTAAGGATTAGGAAGGGCTAATCCTAGCAGGGGCGTAAATTATTGGCAAGTAGAAAAAACAAAAAAACAGGCCGGTCAAGCTGGCCTGTTTTTGTTCTTGTTCAGGTTGTATCAGGGAAGTCTGAAGGCCGCCTGACAGGCTGGGCAACGCACGCGTTTTCCGGAGAGACTTTCTTTGTAGGCAAGTTTGTGATTACAGCCTTCGCAGCGAGCGAACA
>JAUVAJ010000341.1 GCA_030591795.1 Desulfuromonadales bacterium
AGCAGACCTGAAGTCCCGCGGGTTGCCGGTGCTTCAAGCGACAGCTGGGTTTGCCCCATCATCGGGCCACCGGCCAGTATCTTGGCCGGAGATTCGTCAATGCCGCCACAGAGGTCGACCAGATACTGCAACGGTGTACCGCAATGAAAACGCAGGTTTTTCGGCTCCTTGATCAATGGACCGGAGACGGTACAGATCCGTTCGACCAACGGCTTGCCCTCGATAACGGCGGCGGCAATCGCCGCAGTAGTCGCTACATTCTGCACCACCACGCCGACTTCCATCGGCAGACCGCCGGATGGAACCTCGCGACCGGTTATAGCCAGAATCAGCTGTTTTTCTGCCCCTTGCGGATACTTGACCTCCAGCGGCACAACCTCGATTCCGGTTCCGGTACAATACTCTTGCAACAGAGCGATGGCGTCAGGTTTATTCACTTCGATGCCGATAAAGACCTGTTTGACATTCAAAACACGCCGCAGAATCGCGATGCCGGCCAGAATCTGTTCCGGTTCTTCCAGCATCAGACGGTGGTCAGCGGTCAAAAATGGTTCACACTCAACACCATTCAGAATCAGGGTGTCGATCGGTTTGTCATCCGGCGGGGAGAGTTTAACGTGGGCCGGAAAGGTTGCGCCGCCCATGCCGACTATGCCGGCCTGCAGTATCTTCTCGCGCAGTTCAGTCGGGGTCAGAGAGTCGGGGTCGGCAGGCTCTAATTCACACCAGGTCTCTTTTTCATCCGGTTTGATCACAACCGACTGCAGCATCCGTCCGGTCGGGTGAATCCGAGGTTCGACGGCAACGACTTCGCCGGAGGTTGAGGCGTGGACCGGAACCGAAACAAAACCTTTCGCCCGGCCGATCATCTGGCCTTTTAAGACCATATCACCGACCGCTACACAGGCTTCGGCCGGGGCGCCGATATGCTGGGACAACGGCAGGACAAGTTCTTTCGGCAGCGGTGACTGCTCGATCGGCTTGTGTGCGGTCGCCTGTTTGCTGTCCGGCGGATGCAAACCGCCCGGGAATGTTTTGAGTGCTGACGAGGACATTGTTATCGGGTCGCCTTGGTCGGTTTTAGTGGGGCTATCGGAAGCTTAAAGCTGCTCCCTTCCGGATAGCCGGAAACAAAATCTCTGATTGCATGCGTCGGACATTTTACAATCGCCAGACCCGCCTCTGAATGATGCTCGTAGAGCACCTTTGCCAGAAATGAATCTACGGTGTAAGCTTCCGGCACGGTTTTCTTACAGATATGACAGGCGATACAGCCGACTTCACAGTATTTACGCACCAGAGCGCCTTTGTCGTGACTGTTGCACAGGACATGGGTGGTGGCCTTAATCGGGGTCAGTCGTATGACATCCCGCGGGCAGGCTTTAACACATTGGCTGCAGCCGGTGCATTTTTTACGGTTGATCACCGCCAGGTTGTCGGCCGTCATCTCGATAGCCCCAAACGGGCAGACCAGAGAACAGGTGCCGAGGCCGAGACAGCCGCCCGGGCAGGTCTTCGGCCCATCGGCCAGTTTCTGGGCCGCGCGGCAGTCGGTCAGACCGAGATATTTGTATTTGTTATGGGCCTTGCGGTTGTCACCCTGACACATGACCACGGCGATCTGCGGATCGGCAGTAATTGGTGCCAAGCCCATGATATTGGCAACCTTATCCATCACCAGATGCCCACCCGGCGGGCAGATGTCGGCGATTGAACCGCTGGCAACAATCCCTCTGGCGTAACCGGAACAGCCAGGGTAGCCGCAGGCACCGCAGTTGGCGCCGGGGAGGATATCGAGCAACGCCTGTTCACGTGGATCAACCTCCACATGAAATTTCTTGGCGGCAAAACCGAGCGCACAGGCGGCGCATAGTCCGATCAGGCCGAGACTGAGTATAGCAGCAAGCATTCCTTAAATCCCTTAATCTAACCTTTGATGCACACGCAAAAACAACTAATTAATAGATGGCTAAACACAAATTTCGTCCAGCAAGGCGGAACGATTTTTCAGAGACGAAAACATACACCGGTATGTTGAGGTTCTGAAAAATTGAGACAACACAGCTGGGCGGACTTTGTGCGACGCCATCATCCTTTGACCAGGCCAGCGAACCCCATAAATGCGAGAGAGAGCAGACCGGCCGTCACCAGAGCGATCGCCGTACCGCGAAACGGGGCCGGCACCGGGGATAGAGCGACGCGTTCACGTAGACCGGCGAACAGAATCATTGCTAGGGTGAAACCGCCAGCGGCGCCGATGGCAAACACCACCCCTTCGAGGAAGGAGTAGTCTTTCTGGATATTGAGGACCGCCAGGCCGAGAACTGCGCAGTTGGTGGTGATCAGAGGTAGAAAAATTCCGAGGGACTGGTAGAGAACCGGGCTCGATTTCTGGATGACCATTTCAACCAGTTGTACCAACGAGGCGATGACCAGGATAAAAGCGATGGTCTGCAGGTATTCCAGGCCGAACGGTACAAGGATGAAATATTGGATAAACCAGGTCACAACGGTAGCGACGGTCATGACGAACGTGACCGCCATCCCCATGCCGAGGGCCGTTTCAACATTTTTTGAGACGCCAAGAAATGGGCAGATGCCGAGGAAACGGGCCAAGACAAAGTTGTTGACGAAAATGGCGCTGACCAGAATGAGCAGCAGATCGGCCATTGCTATGTACTCCTTACTATGGGGGCTGGAACAAAATTGGTAAGACCTTTTAG
>JAUVAJ010000302.1 GCA_030591795.1 Desulfuromonadales bacterium
GCTGCTCTACATGAAAAACGTTGATCGGCGCACCGGCACTGTAACAGAGACACCGATCGTTGTAGAAAATCGTACGGCTTTAACCGGCGACTATCTGACCGACGCCCGGGTTCGTATCAGCAGCCAGTTTAATGAACCTTATGTCAGCATTCAGTTCGATTCGGCTGGAGCCAAGCGGTTTGAGCAGATCACCGGCGCCAACAAAGGCCGAAGAATGGCAATTGTTCTGGACGATACCGTGCATTCTGCACCGGTGATTCAAGATCGGATAGGCGGTGGTTCGGCCCAAATCAGCGGCACCTTCACCGAGCAGGAAGCTACCGACCTGGCGATTGTGCTCCGGTCCGGTTCCTTGCCGGCGCCGGTTGAGATCCTTGAAAATCGGACAGTTGGACCGTCCCTTGGTCAGGATTCGATTGATAAAGGCGTACTGTCAGTTCTGGTCGGTGGCCTTCTGGTTATTGTGGCGATGATTCTTTATTATCGTCTGTCCGGTGTGGTTGCGATCACTGCTCTGGTTTGCAATATTATTTTCATTTTGGCTTTGTTGTCGCTTCTGGGCGCAACGCTGACTCTGCCGGGGATCGCCGGCATCGTATTGACGATCGGTATGGCGGTCGATGCCAATGTGTTGATCTTTGAGCGCATCCGTGAAGAGTTGCGTAGCGGTAGACCATCGGCAATTGCCCTTGAATCAGGGTTTGGCAAGGCATTTTTGACCATCGTCGATGCAAATATTACTACTTTGATCGCCGCAGTTGTTCTGTTCCAATTTGGCACCGGTCCGGTTAAGGGCTTTGCTGTTACTTTGTCGATCGGAATTCTTTGCTCGTTGTTTACAGCGGTCTTTGTTTCTCGACTTATTTTAGATTTCTTCCTGGGCCAGGGACAAGCCCGGAAGTTCAGTATATAGGAGAACCGCATGCAACTGATCAAACCTGATATTAATCTTGATTTTGTTGGCAAAAGAAAGCCGGCAGTTCTCCTTTCTGCTCTGCTGCTGTTTATTGGCATAGCCTCCCTGATATTGCAGGGTGGACCAAACTACGGCATCGATTTTGCCGGAGGGACACTGGTTCAGGTGCAAATCTCGGTGGAGGCTGATGCTGTTTCGATCAAGGGCGCCCTTAAAGAGATGGATCTGGGTGGTCTGGTCGTTCAGGGTTTTGGCGATGAGGCGAACGAATTTCTGATTCGTGCGCAGTCTTCGAGTGCCGAGCTCAAAGATGTTGCTAACCAGATCGCAACTTTTCTGGAAGCCAAATTCGGTGAAGGGACCGTTGAGATTCGCCGGAGCGAAATGGTCGGACCGCAGGTTGGCCAGGATTTACGTGAAAAAGGAATTATGGCCGTAGTTTACGCCATGATCGGAATTCTGTTTTATATCACATGGCGCTTCGAATTCCGTTTCGCCGTCGGTGCTATTCTTGCTCTTATTCATGATGTCGCTATTACCATCGGTGTGTTTTCACTGTTTGGCAAAGAGATTGATCTGCCGATCATTGCCGCCTTTCTGGCTATTATCGGCTATTCATTAAATGATACGATCATTGTCTATGATCGAATCCGTGAAAATATGGGCAAGCTCTCGAAGTCAGACTTTCCGACGATTGTTAATCGCAGTATCAATGAAACCCTCTCCAGAACCATTTTGACCTCCGGTACAACCCTGCTGGTTGTGTTATCATTATTTGTACTAGGTGGTGGTGTAATTCATAACTTCGCTTTCGCTCTTTTGATCGGCGTCCTGATTGGTACTTACTCGTCGATCTTTGTTGCCAGCCCGTTGTTGATCTTCTGGGATGATTACAAGGCTGACAAAGCAACCAAGGGGAAATAATCATGAAAAAAGAATCAATTCTTTTTCTCGGTGTAGCTCTGGTCGTTGGAATTCTGGTCGGAGTAATTGTCGGAAATAAAAGTTCTGGTCCAGCTTCGGTACCGGCGGCTAACGTGTCACAGTCTGCACCCCCGGTAAATTTTGATCAGAATATTAAAATGCTGAATGGTGTTGTGGCGAAAGAACCGCAAAATCGCAATGCCTGGGTTCAACTTGGGAACGCTTATTTTGATACCAATCGCTTTCTGGAGTCGATTGAAGCGTATGGTAAAGCGTTGGAGATTGACCCCAACGATCCTAATGTTCTGACTGATCAGGGTGTCATGTTCCGCCGTCTCGGCTGGTTTGACAAGGCGCTGGAGAACTTCAATCAAGCGGCTGTCATTGCTCCGACCCATTCGCAAAGCATCTATAATGCCTATATTGTTTACCGTCAGGATTTGAATGATCTTGCCGGAGCGAAGAGGACTGCGACCCGTTTTTTGGAGTTGCAGCCAAACAGCCAGGCCAGTGCGCAGTTGCGAGCTGATCTGGAGTTTATGAACTCACAGCCTCAATAATCTGTTTTATTCGAGCCGGTTCGGATTCCCGGGCCGGCTCGCTATTTCTCTATGCGTCCTCATCTTCTGGCATATCTGCTGCTCTGTCTATTTATTTTCATCTCTGGTTGCGTAACTACCAACCAGAAAGTCACTTCCACGCCGACTGTCTGGTCCGGAATTGTTGAGATTGATCAGGATACGGTTTTCCCGTCAGGGACCGAGCTGATAATTATGCCCGGTACCGAGATCGTCTTTCTGCCGGTTGATCCTGCGCGGGACACCTTTCCCGGTCATCCAAATTTTACCGGTTATGAACTGATTATTTATGGGCGTATTTATGCGTTGGGAACGGCAGAAAACCCGATCATATTTCGGGCGGCTGAAGCCGATGCCGCTGCTGGTAGCTGGGGTGGGATCAATCTCGTAGAAAGCCCCGGAGCCAGATTCGAATATTGCATTTTCCGCCAGGCGGACAGCGCTATCCACAGTCAAATGTCAGACGTTGCAGTTGAACAGTCAATCTTTGAGCAGAATCTGGTCGGGGTGCGCTTTCACGATAGCCAAATCCTGATTGAAAACAATCTATTTCAACAGAACCGTACGGCTGTTCGCTTTCACTTTGGCTCACCGGTGATCTGCATGAATGTCTTCCGCAACAACGAGCGGGGCATTTTTGTTTCATCTTATCCACGTGAATATCACATTGAAAACAACTCTTTTTTACAGAACCGGCGCGGCAACGTGATTCTGGGTGAAGAGGTACCTGATGATGTGCAGATGCCGCGTAACTTCTGGGGGACGAC
>JAUVAJ010000017.1 GCA_030591795.1 Desulfuromonadales bacterium
AGCAAGAACTTGCCGCTTTAAAAGCAGAGTTTGAAATATTTAAATCGCAATTTGAATAACATACAACTCAATAACCTGAAATACACAACTGCGAATACATATATGATATTATTGTAGCCAACCTTCAAAGACTGATCTTGCTCTAAATCTGGTTATCACTCGCTACGGGAGTTAACGCATGGAATTTACCTTTCTTTACTGGCATTGGATAGCTTTCGGCATGCTGTTGATTATGGCCGAACTTTTCATCCCAAGTTTTACGATCTTCTGGTTTGGTCTCGGTGCCATTCTCGTCGGCATCATCCTGCTCATTGCACCAGGCCTTTCCGTAAACTGGCAACTGTTTCTCTGGGCCATCTCCTCGATCACCTTCACCTTTCTCTGGTTCCGTTTTCTCAAACCACGCATGGGCGACAGGACCAAAGCCGGACTGTCACGAGAGGCGGTCCTCGGAGAAAGTGGTCAGGTCATAAGAACTCCGATCGAAGGTGAACGGGGTGTTGTCCGTTTTTCCACTCCTTTGCTAAGTTCCGACGAATGGCCATTTATTTGTGAGCAGGAGGTCGTTGCTGGCGACCGGGTTTTTGTCAAAGATGTTTCTGGCAACACCTTAATTGTTGAGAAACGCGACTGATTGGCATTTTCAACCACTAAACTCCAAGGAGATAGACAATGGAAGGTCTAATAATTGTAGGTATTTTTATGGTTCTGGTGATCGTAACGATTGCAATGGGGGTTCGAATTGTTCCACAGGGAAGCAAGCATGTAGTGCAGCGGCTCGGTAAATACCGTAACACCCTGAACCCCGGTCTTAATATTATCATTCCATATATCGATAGTGTTGCTTATAAAGTGACGACCAAGGATATCGTTCTCGATATCCCCTCACAAGAGGTTATCACCCGAGACAATGCAGTAATCTTAACCAATGCCGTCGCCTATATCAACATTGTCTCCCCGGAAAAAGCGGTTTACGGCGTCATCGACTATATCATTGCGATCCAGACTCTGGTGCAAACCTCACTGCGCTCAATTGTCGGTGAAATGTCCCTTGATGACGCCCTCTCCTCCCGTGACCATATCAAAGCCAAACTTAAAGCAGCAATCTCTGATGACATATCCGACTGGGGAATCACCCTGAAGACGGTCGAAATTCAAGACATCAACCCGTCACCAACTATGCAAAAAGCGATGGAAGAGCAAGCCGCCGCCGAACGTGAACGACGGGCGACGGTTACCCGGGCTGAAGGAGAGAAGGCTGCTGCTGTCCTCCAGGCTGACGGTCGCCTAGAAGCCTCAAAGCGGGATGCCCAAGCCAAGGTCGTACTAGCCGAAGCGAGTCAACTGGCGATCCAGAAAGTGACCGAGGCGATTCAGGACAACGAGATGCCGGTCGTCTACCTGCTTGGTGAGCGTTATATCGATGCGGTCAAAAAAGTGTCTGAATCAAATAACTCCAAAATTGTCCTGTTGCCGGCCGATATCCCGGCAGCGGTTCGTGGCATTATGGGCAGCCTCGGAAAATAGTTTCTGTTTACACTCAAAGAAAATATGGCCAGTCAGCGTTTGCTGACCGGCCATATTGCGTTTTGTTTTACAAGAATATATCTGTCTATTTCTTAACTGAAAGATCAAAGGCTAAGCAAAAATTTCGTCCTGCAAGGCTTGGCGCTTTTTCAAGGACGAAAACATACACATGTATGTTGAGATCTTGGAAAAGTGCCGTAACGCAGCAGGATGGACTTTTTGCAACGCCTTCACTTTTTACGAAGGACCCAATAAGTCTCACCCGGCCAACCGGGAAAGGACTGGGCGAAATGCAGGTTAAAATTGAGCCACCAACTCTGATCTTCCAGAATGTTGCCACTGGCTCGGATCATAAACGCTCCGGAGAGAAAGTCGAGCGAGAAGCCGCAGGTTTCAGCCAAGTCACGCATCCGCTTCGGCGAGAAGGCGCTGACGTGGCCGTTGTTGTTCGGATTAGCACGAATCTTGGATTCACGGGTCGCCTCAAGAAAATGCGGCAGGCTCGGCAAGCCACCAAAGATCATCGCACCCGGCTTGAGCAATGACGACAATTGACTCATCGCCTCTTCCGGCTCATACAGATGTTCCAGAATGTGCAACAGAATCACCACATCGGTCTGCTTATCGAGAAAACCGGATGCGTCCTCAATCTTAGCTTCGGTCAAACTGGTGTAACCGAGTCCCTCAAGCGCCTCACTTTTCACCTGCATATCGACGCCATGCCAACTGGCGATCTGTGGCGCATCCTCCGGATGGCACTGGCTGGCGGTAGTCACAAATTCACGCATCTGGCCGACATCGATACCGATCTCGGTTACGTTCAACCCCTCGCCTTTTTGTACACCAAGTTCGCGCAGAAAATGGTAGACAAACCAATACCGCAACAAACGCGCCGGATATTTACGCTTCCGGGTTTTTCCGAGCATCCACTCCCGGCGACGAATCTCTGGATCTTTCAGACTGTCGGTTTCCCAGCCGTATTGCGGATATAATTGTTTAAATAAAGGCGTTGACCGAGTTTCCATAAAACCCTCTTTTTTTGATTAACTCCAATAAATCGAATACGCGAGGCCTTCTCTCAAACCAGCTGCTATTTATCAAGCTTGGAATTCAATGACAGGACCTGCCCCAGACCATACAGATCGTTTCTGCCGGTATCGAATCAGTGTAAGTTATGCTACCCTGCCTGAACTTCTTATAACCAAAAATTAGAGCGATGACTTCCAGACAATTTATTTCAAATTTAACGCTGTGTGTTCTTTTGCTTATCATTGCAACAGTCTTCATTGGTTGTTCTTCAAAACCTCCGAGCAATAATACAAGTCATAAAACAACAGCAGATCCAATTGCTGACTTAATCAATGATTCAGCCCCCAATTCCGGTAGTCTAGGTAAAATGGGTTATTCAGTACAGGTCGGAGCCTTTGCCAACCTCGACAACGCGGTCAAGCTTGAACAGGCACTCGAAGCCCGCGGTATTGACGCCTACTATTTTCGCCACAGCTCTGGACTTTACAAAGTTCGCTTCGGCAACCATTCCTCATACAATGCTGCCCGGAGCGAAGCAACATCTCTGCAACAACAAAAACTGATTGATTCATTTTTCATTGTTATCCCCGAAGCGTATGCCGCCGCCAGGATTCAAAAAAGCGGCAAGGGTGATCTACGCGCAGAGCTGGTCAAAACCGCAAAACGTTTCATCGGCGTCCCCTATCGCTGGGGTGGCTCCAGCAGTGAAAATGGCTTCGACTGTAGCGGTCTGACTATGGTCTGTTACCGATTAAACGGCCTCAATTTGCAGCGCAATTCACGTGCCCAGTACAAAACCGGGCGCTTTGTCAAAAAGACACAACTACGCAGAGGTGATCTGGTCTTTTTTGCGACCGGAGGCGGAAAAAGGGTCTCACATGTCGGCATGTATATCGGCGAAGGCAAGTTCATTCACGCGCCACGCACCGGCAAAACGGTCCGGATTGAAAAGCTCTCCAATACCTATTTTACTCGAACCTACGTTGGTGGCAGAACCTACCTCTGACGACAGTCCGGCACTCTGTTTTAAAGTCCACTGGCATCGAGGGAAGATTCAAACTCCAGTGCGTGCAGCTTCAAAACCATCTTCCGACGAACCATTGTCGATATTTCAATATGCATACACACTGCTTCCGGATTAATCTTGTGCATGGCTTGACGCTGCAGAGCATTAGCACCAGCCCCCGGTAACCAGCGCAAGTCATCTTTCGGCAGATAGGATCGTTGCTCTCCCGCCATCAAGCTCGCGGTCTCCTTGCGCAGATCAAGGCGTGAGCCGATCAATTGCATCCCGCCCAGCATCGCAAAATTGTATCCCGAGTGCGGGTCAGAACAAAACTGCATGTAGATTTTTGGTGACAATTCACGAATCATTTTAAGTCCACATCGAACCGTATCATTTGGAAATAGATGAATAACCGGCCCATTCTCTGTACATTTACCAAAATCGGCCGGGTTGTGAAACGGTGGCAAACCACCCATGCCGACAATTACCGACTGGTCTTCTGGTGATGTTCCGACACAACCGTGAACATCGACAACCAGTTTTGGTCGATCGAATTCAAGCAGTTCCAGATAATGCGCCAAACCTTCTTCAAGCTTGTAACAGTAAGGGTGTCCATGTTCATCAACATATGGATATATTACATCGATATTACTCGGATTCAGCGGTACGCCCCACTCTGTAAGTGCTTTGCGACATTCATCAGCAAGTGGTTCACGCCCGGCAAAACCGAGGTTGATAACAGCGGAACCTCCAGCGCCAGTCCGTAAAAAACAAAGGGCAACTTCCAGGGTGTGTGGATCGTATGGGCCGTGACTGGACGTAATCAAAGGGAGTTGACGTAACAAAGAAGAATCCTGGTGTCGCAATAACAGTACGCCACCTGCTGCATCATGCAAATAACGACAGTCAAAGCCCGGAAGGGCACTACGGCAAGCCGTCCAACCGGTCGATGATTCTGGGCGGGATTGAAAAAATTGTTCGAGAATCTTGTTGCGCCAGGTCGGGATAAAACAGAGGCAACGATCTGCTAAACGATAGTAAACATTATAGGTAGATGGCTCGAGATAAATACGAACCATGAGATGGATCAAAAGATCTCGATTGTAGATGTTTTGGGTTGATTTCAACAACCGCTCAGTCAAGTCAACCATCGTTGAAAATGACTCTTCAGATGGGGGCACGGCCAAAAGATCGACCCGTTTCAACTGGCTGTAATCCTCCCGGCCGATCTCCACTTCAAGCCGATTCAAATGTCGTTCAAACGGACTCGAGGCATCAACCTCGAACTGACTGATAAATAGCGGTGAAATTTCCGGCCGACTACCGTTCATACTCTCTCCGGTCTATAATCAACTGTACTAACAGTCTACAGCATAGCGAGCAGAGCTGCATTGATCAGAGAGTTAGAATCGATTGAGAATACTACAGAATGGCTGAGTTGTTTATCGAACAAAATCTAGCTGAAAGTGCAATTCAAGGAATTCCTGGAATGATTTAACTGCTTCAAATGCGAGGCGTAATCGCCCTTGTTCCATATGATTAATCTGGTTCAAAATAATATAATTGCTCGTTTCCTCTCCGGCACTGATAGCGGTAACCTGTCCACGCAATCTCAAACTGACCAGAAAACTGAAGCTCGCTTCAAGATCTTCGGACAGGTCACGGCTCAGAACTCCTGACTTGGCCAGGCTCTTAATTCTCTCATGGGTGCCACCATCGAGGCTGCCAGTCTCAAGCGATAAAACTTTCACCCCTTCTGTAATAGCAAAGATACCAGCCTTTTTAATATCCATCTTGCCCCGGTGTACCCCTTCAGTCTCTAACTTGAAACGGCCAAACATGCCGATAGGGGTTTTGAACCGAAGTACATTTTTAGCTGTGCGAGCCAAAAAAGATGAGTCCCGACTTAAATAAGCCGTGATGTGTTGCTTGAGATCCTGAACCAGATCCTGATCGCCGTACAGAGCCCGCAGATCAAAAAACATGCTACCGTTCATGATGTTTTTCTGGTCGGCTTTTGATAGCCAGCCATTAAGAATGTCTTTCCAACCACTCAAACTACGTCGCCAAAAATCGTTCTTGGCCATGATACCGCCAGGACAAGGTGGCACCCCGATAGAAATCAGGGTGTCAATCAGATCATAAGAAAAAGCTTCAATCCGTGCTACTTCATCCGCAGTCAGATCATCAGAGTAGATGATGGCATTATCCTGATCGGTCGTCAGCGTCTGCTCCTGACGCCCTTCGCTGCCCAGAACGATAAAAGCAAATTTGTCTGGTAAATCCGGATGCCGATCAGAACGCAACAGCTCGATCAGGCGAATCAGTATTCGATCATTCAGGTGGGAAATTAAGCGCACCAGTTCAGGGGTCCGCACGCCAGTTCCGATCAAATGTTCAACCAGACTCTGGACTTGTACATGTAATCGCTTCAGATCATCAACCGTAGCGGCTTCTTCTATCTCAAACAACATCTGCTGAGGTGAGCGGGTCTGCAAGCGAAGGATATCCGTATTACTGAGGATACCGACCAACTTCCCATCAGCAGCAACTATAACAATCTGATGAATCCGATGCCGTGACATCAAAAAGAGCGCTTCGAAAACAAAGTTTTCTTCTGTAAGGGTAATCAATGGCGAATGCATGACGTCACTGACAAAAAACTCGGTCGGGTTAATTCCGCGACAAACAACCTTGTTTCTCAGGTCACGGTCGGTGACAATGCCGATCGGAAAACCACGATCTGTCACCACCAGGCTGCTGACATTTTTTTGTCGCATCAGGTCGGCCGCGGCGACCAACCCCTTGTTCGGCGAACAGGTGACCATCTCCCTCTGGCATACCTCCTCGATTGAAAGAAAAAATATATTTTCCTGAGCCAAGCCAGACTCCTTCAGTGAAAAAATAGATCATGTTTTAATACTTTCTATGACAGTTTAAATGATTTCGGCTGTTTGGCTATAGTTATTTAACAAAAAAGCCCCCACCTGAATCGGTGGGGGCCTAAATAAAACAACTACAACAGGTCGACTATTTACTTATAGCCATCCATTTCATCAAACTGCAGGTACTGGTAAATCTCGTCCTTCTTTGGTGCAACCTTCTCCCTGTAAACCGCCAGATATTCCGCCGGAGTCGGTAGCTTACCCATAGTCGAGGTCACTGCGCCCAGTTCAGCTGAACCGAGGTAGACCTGCGCACCGTTCCCGATCCGATCATCGAAGTTACGGGTACTGGTGGAAAACATGTTGACGCCATCGGGCACGCGAGCCTGATTACCCATGCAGAGCGAACAACCGGCAATCTCCAAACGAGCTCCCATAGCACTGAAGACCGAGAATACTGCTTCTTCCTTAAGTTTGGCCTGATCCATCCGGGTCGGTGGGCAGACCCAGGTCCGAACGTCCGGGTTGAACTTCTCGCCACGCCAGATTTCTGCAGCAGCGCGGAAGTGACCGATATTGGTCATACAGGAGCCAAGGAAAATATCCTGGATCGGAGTACCTTGAATGTCGGAGAGGAGCTTGACATCATCAGGATCGTTCGGGCAGGCCAGAATCGGCTCGGTGATTTCTGCCAGATCAATTTCGATCACCGCGGCATACTCAGCATTCTTGTCAGCACGGAGCAACTTCGGCTCCTTGAGCCATGCGTTGACGGCATCAATTCGGCCTTGCAGCGTCGCAGCATCTTGATAACCGTCTTCAATCATCTTTTTCATCAGCGCAACGTTAGAGCGCAGGTAGGTGCAGACGCTCTCTTCGGACAGTTGGATACAGCCGGCTGCAGCTGAACGCTCAGCAGCAGCATCAGTCAGTTCAAATGCCTGCTCAACTGACAGATTCGGCAGACCTTCCATCTCGAGAATTCGACCATTAAAGATATTGACTTTATTCTTCTTCGGTACGGTCAAATGACCCTGTTTGATCGCCCAATAAGGAATGGCATTGACGGCATCACGCAGGGTGATCCCTTCGTTGAGCTCGCCCTTAAAACGGACCAAAACCGATTCCGGCATATCTAGCGGCATGAAGCCGAGGGCACCAGCAAAAGCGATCAGGCCGGAACCAGCCGGGAAGCTGATACCGATCGGGAAACGGGTGTGCGAATCACCACCGGTACCGACGGTGTCAGGAACCAGCAGACGGTTCAGCCAACTATGAATAACACCATCACCTGGACGCAACGGAACGCCGCCACGATCAGAGATGAATTTCGGCAGGTTGGCATGCATCTTCACATCGGCCGGTTTCGGATAAGCCGCGGTGTGACAGAAAGACTGCATAACCATCGGCGACTTGAACTTGAGACAAGCCAACTCCTTGATCTCATCAGCGGTCATCGGCCCCGTAGTGTCCTGAGAACCAACAGTAGTCATGATCGGTGCGCAGGAAGAACCTGGCAAGACACCGTCAATACCGCAAGCACGGCCGACCATCTTCTGGGCTTGAGTGTAACCCTGATCTGCCTTCGGTGCAGTATGCGCAGCTTCAGCAAAGATATCCGTCTCGCCCATACCCAGCGCTGTACGAGCTTCAGTCGTCACAGCACACCCAATAATGAGTGGGATCCGGCCACCGGCACGAAACTCATCAGGAACCGTATCCGGTTTAATCTCGAAGGTTGAAATAACCTCGCCAGCTTCGTTGGTGACTTCACCTTTTGCAGTATTGATGGTGATTACATCGCCCATGCTCATCTTGGCGACGTCCATACGCAACGGCAAGGCACCGGAATCTTGTGCGGTATTGAAGAAGATCGGAGCGATAACACCACCGATGATAACACCACCACGGCGCTTGTTCGGGACTGCCGGAATATCATCACCGATATACCAGAGCACACTATTGCAAGCCGACTTACGGGAAGAGCCGGTACCAACCACATCACCGACGAAAGCGACTTGATGGCCTGCTTCACGCCATTTGGCAATTTCTTCGATACCACCCGGGAAACGGGTTTTACCCATGGCCAGAGCATGCAACGGGATATCCGGACGACTCCAGGCGTCACCGGCCGGCGAGAAATCATCAGTGTTGATTTCACCTTCGACTTTAAACACTTTAACCGTAATGGTTTCTGCAATTTCTGGTTTATTGGTGAACCACTCAGCAGCAGCCCAGCTCTCAACAACTTTTTTTGCTGCTGCGTTGCTTTTAGAAAGTTCGATAACCTGCCCGGCAGCATCATAAACATAAGTCATGCCAGATAGAGCAGCTGCGGCTTCATCAGCCAGAGCAGCATCACTCAAAGCACCAATCAGCGGTTGGACATTGTAACCACCGATCATGCTGCCGAGGATCTGTACAGCCTTGACCTTATCGATCAGCGGTGAGTTTTTAGTACCTTTGAGAATATCAGCCAGGAACGCAGCCTTGACTTCAGCGGCCGGATCTACACCGGGCGAGACCCTCTCGGTGATCAGGTTCATCAGAAATTCTTCTTTGCCAGCCGGGGGGCTCTGCAGCAGTTCACAGAGACCAGCAGTCTGCTCCGGGTTGAGTGGCAGAGCCGGAATCCCCTGGACGTTACGTTCTTCTTCATGACGAAGATAGGCTTCAATCATTTCTTCCTCCTTAACGGATAATGTTGTCGACAGATACCGACATGGATAAATTCTATACTTTTCAACAGTTTATGAATAAATATATTCGTAAATTCACACCAGAAACCTGCATACTGTATACGATTTAAAAGACAATTGTCAATCTTGATCTCTATGTTTTTCGTTACCGATTCATAGTTAATTATCCAGCATAGAATTTCATTATTCAGATCGAACACAAGGTGTGTGACATATTTCGACACACTGGCAGGCAATTCTACAATCAACAATAAGGATCGCGTTAACCAGAAGAGAGTCTTGTCACAATCAGGAGACGTTATGTTTGAAATATTATTATTGATTGGATTTTTTACAGCCGGGATAAGTCAACTTTTGCCGGTTGACACCAGAATGCCAACACCTAAACAACAGCGCAGAAGAAAAAAGCAGGCCAGGACAAACTATAGTGGCGTAAATCGCCGCACAAGGGAAAGCAATCTACGACCACACGCGAAGTTAACACCAAGAAGTTATTTTGTTGAAAGAGCAAATAGTCAAGTTCTCAATCCGCCGAGAAATCGGGAAAATTCTTCGGCCGGCATCGGCTTGCCATAATAGTACCCTTGCATGGAATAGCACCCTCTGGAGATCAGGAATTTCTTCTGTGCCTCGGTCTCGACACCTTCTGCAATGATCTCCAGATTCAGTTTGGCCGCCAGATCAATTATCATTTCAACAATCACCCGACTCTCCCGGTCATTTTCTAGATCAGAAATAAACGAGCGGTCAACTTTCAACCGGTCAAACGGCAGTTTTTTCAGCTGACTGAGCGAGGAGTAACCGATGCCGAAATCATCGATAGCTACCTTTATCCCCCGAACTTTAAGATCGATCAAAGTCTCAATCGCTTTATCAACGTCTTCCATAATAGTTCCTTCGGTCACCTCAATCTCAAGGTCGCCAGGGTCTATGCCGGTTTCAGCCATGGTGCGATCGATCATATCAACCAACGCTACGTCCTGAAATTGTCGTGCCGAAAAATTGACTCCGATACGAAACGGCTGTTGAAAGGTATCTCGCCATTGTACCGCCTGTTTACACGCATCGAGCAAAACCCACTCACCGATCGGCACAATGGCGCCATTATTTTCAGCCAACGGGATAAATTGATCAGGAGGGATTAAGCCACGACTAGGATGATTCCAGCGAATCAACGCCTCTGCACCGACAATTGCTCCGGATGGAGCGTCGATTTGCGGCTGATAGTAAACGCAGAATTCGTTCCGTGTCAGCCCCTGCCGAAGGCCGGTTTCCAATTGAAGGTGGGCATGCGCGGCAGCGTTCAACTCTTCCGAGTACATCTGCAGATTTGAAACTGGTTGTTTTCCGCCTCGCGAGGCGGCAGTCTCGGCATATAAGACTAACAGCTCCGAATCTGATGTATCATCGGGAAACACCGAGACACCGAAGCTGATTTTGACAATGATCTCAGCGTCATCCAAAATGATCGGCTTGTCGAATGTCTCATTGATATTGTTGATGATCCGGGCAATATTTGCACGCGAGACCAGACCAGGCAACAATAGCAGCAGCCTGTCATTGCCCATCCGGGCAATAGTGTCATCCGGGCGAATTTTATACGCAATGACCTCTGAAACCTTTTGCACCAATTTATCTTCGACACCCTGACTGAATAAGTCCCTGATCTGGGTGAAATTCTCTATATTGACCACCACGATAGCGATCCGTTCGTCCAGACGCATGGCATGGGCCATGGCAACGCTCAGTCGATCATCAAAAGTAGCCCGATTAGGTAAATTGGTGCCCGGATCAAAATAGGAGATATAGTGCAGATTGGTTTCAGCAAGCTGTAGTTGACTCTCTTGTTCGCTCGCCAGATTCAATTGACTTTTAAAAAAATAAATAGCCAGGCAGGTAAGGATAATACCAACCAGCCAGATACTGACCAAGGAGGTGTAACTGAAGGTTCCGAAAACTGAGTAATAAGGCTCAAGAGGAATAGCCAGGCTGAAACCACCAAGTAGTTCACCTACATGATAATCATCTAAATGACAGACTAAGCACTCCGCACTAATCCGATTTGCCTGCAATAATCGTAATGATTCCCGACCACCAGCTAACGAAAGTTCGTAAAATGATGATTCACCATGAGCAAGTACCTGCAGTGCCTTTTGCTCCCATAAATCTGGAACCCCTTCTGGACGAGTAGAATCAGGTCGAACGATCCGGGCTCGATAACCGAACTCGTTTTCCAGGTTCTGGTACTTCTGCCGGGTAATTTCTATGTGACTGATCCGAGTAAATATTTTATCGCCACCAGATCCGTCCTGATACTTAATCCTC
>JAUVAJ010000286.1 GCA_030591795.1 Desulfuromonadales bacterium
ACAAATCAATATTCGGCAGACCATGCAAACGGCAAGTCATCGGGCGATGTGCATAGATTTGACAGAGTTCGTCATCGCCGAGAAATGGGCATGGTGTTAGATCATCTTCCGGCATTGCAACCCACTCTGAATCGGGCATGCCATTCAACAGAAATGGTGCAGCGAAACCGGGCCAACTCTGTTGCAGCTCTTTTAAACGATCCTCAGCCTTAATTCTAATCACCGCACGTTGTTCCGGCGCGAGGTGTTGATAACCGTGACTTACCAGCGCAGCATCCAGCAAAGTGATATCGAAAAAACCACGACAACAGCCACTACAGCCAAGCCGGCATTGTATCGCCTGCGGAAACTGTTTTTGCGCACGGCTGAACCAGAGATCTATCGTCTCTAGAAGCTGGTTATATTTTTCTAGTACATCTCGCATGTTGTCCTTAAAAACAGGCTGAATTCTGCAACAAAAAACGGACGGGCAACAAACCCGTCCGCCTCTTGATGCTATAAAGCTGGTGACACTTAAATTTCCCGACTCTCTTTCTTAAGCAGTTCCAGTCGCTCAATAACTTCACGGCTACTGACCTGCCGGGCATCAATTTCATCAAAAATACGATTGGCCATTTCACTGACGCTCTGAAAAGCTTCATCAATTTCGCGCATTTTCTCTTGCTGATTTTCCGTTGCCTGGGCCATATCTTCTGCCATATCGACGACACTCTCGATCGAGCGGACAATATTCTTGACCCCCAGCGACTGTTCTTTCGAGGCGCTGGATACCTGCCCGGACAGATCACCGAGATTCTCAACCGACCGGGAGACCGTAGCGACCGACTGTGCTACTTCGCGGGTGGCGTTGTGAATTTCCGAGGTCATGCCCATAGCGTTTGTGGCGCTCTCGTTTATCTGCTTCAAGGCCCCTTCAGCTGTCTCACCAAGCGTGATACCGGATGAAACCAGGTTTTTTGTTTGATTAACATGGGTGACCGATTCGCGGGTAAATCCTTGTATTTCGGTAATAATATGATCGATCGCCCCGGTCGAATCGGCAGCTTCACGCGCCAGAGACCTGATCTCCTCGGCCACGACCCCGAAAGCCAGACCATGTTCACCCGCCTGGGAGGCGATGATCGCCGCATTCAGGGCCAGCAGGTTGGTTTTCTGGGTGATTTCGGTAATAACCTCAGTTATGCTCCCGATTTCATCACTCTTTTCCGCTAGCTGGCCGATTACGGTAGCGGTCTGTTCAACCGACGCTGAGATCCCCTGCAACCCGGTCAGGTTATCAATAACCGCATCAACCCCATCCCCGGACTGCTGTCGAACCTGCTCTGACATGTCATGTGAGCGTTGACTGTTCTCCTCAACCGATTTGATGGTGCTGGCAATCTCTGTCATCGACGAGATAGTCTCATTCATAAAGTCAGTCAGCTGATTGAGGTTGTTTGAAATCTCATCAATACTGACCGAAATCTCCCCGGAAGAAGATCGAGCGCTGTCAACCGAGCTCTGCACGACACCAACACCTTTGGCAATATCGTTGATTGAACCGGCTACCGACTCTTTAGCCAGCCGCAGGCTCTCCTCTGCAGAATTATGGTCAGATCTGAACCCGAGCAATTCACTGAACGTCTGCTCCAGCTCATCGGTCAGTGCGCCAACGCCCTGCATCAGATCAATCTTGGTGATGGTCGCAGCAACCTGGGTGGCAAACAGCTGTACGGTATCAACATCGGTGTCGTTGACCGCCAACCGCCGCAGCTTGTTATCGACCGACAACAGACCGACCACCACCCCCCTGACCGTAATCGGACAGATCAGGAAATTTTTCGAGAGCAGATGTTCAATACGATCATACGGCGGCTGTAGATGAAACTCCTCAGCCATACGACTGACATCTTCAACCAGGAACAGTCGGTTTTCATCAACACATTTGAACAAAACACCACTGTTTACATCGAGCGGCAGAGTAGTCTCCGGCAGACTCTCATCACTGGCGCCACGGCTGGCAACAAATTCAAGACAATTCTGTTCCCGATTAACCATCAGGACATTAACCCGATCATAACCGAGTATTTCATGCAGACCGTCGGAGGCGAGATGCAAAACCTCCTTGATATCGAGAGAGCGTTGGATATGGGTGTTGATAGAATGGAAGTTTTTCAGGTTTTTGTTTAACGATTCAAAGCGATGTTCAAACTTCTCTTTTTGCACAGCAATTTCAAAATTAAGGCTGTCAAGATTTTCAGCTCTTTCCCTGATTTTCAAAATCCCCCGACCGATCAGATAACCACAGGTCGACATTACCAACGCGGTGCCGAACCCCATATACAAAAACAGGGCAGTCGACTCGGCGTCCCGGGTAATAGCGCCAACGATCTGTTCGAACAGGCCTTGCTCGGCATTGTAAAACAGGAGCAGCCGCAGCATCATCCAGGCGGCGGGTGCGGTAAAACCCATAGCAAAACCCACAGCGGCAAACATCCACTCACGGGTCAATAAATCAAAGGATAACTTTTTCATGGTTAATACTCTGTCCTGTCACCCCTCACAATTAAACCATTGTAATCTATAAGATTTTAGAGGTCCTAGAGCAAATCGTCAAGGCAAATCTAGCAGCCTGTCGGACAATCAGGACTGCAGCGAAAATTTGGATGTTTGAGACCAGATTTTAGCTCGTTTGAGAGTAATAGCCGTAGCTATTGGTAGAAAAGGAGCTGAAATATGGGCCAAACAGGCAAATTTGCAGCCAGTCCATTGATAGTCCGACAGGCTGCTAACGTCCGAGCATGATCCCGAGGGCTTCGGCAGTTTCAACCAATTCACCCGCCGGATCGACCAGGTTAAGCTCCCCTACAGCGCAATCTATATCGACAGAGACCATCTTGTTACCGCGGATCGCCGCCATCTTACCAAACTCACCCGCCTCAACCATCGCCACCGCCTTCACTCCGAAGCGTGAGCTGAGAATGCGATCGTAAGCAGCCGGGGTGCCGCCACGCTGCACATGACCAAGAACCACGACCCGCAACTCCATATCGAGACATTTTTCAAGCTGAGCCGCAACCTGATGGCCTACACCACCGAGACGTTCATTTCCAAAATTCTCCCCGACCGTTTTCAGTATAGTTTTGGCACCACCAGCCGGAATTGCCCCTTCAGCTACAACAACTATCGAAAAACGACTGCCGCTGGCACTGCGATCCCGGATAGCCGCACAAATTGGCTCAATCTGGTAGGGAATTTCCGGTATAAGTATAACGTCTGCCGAGCCGGCAATACCGGATGCCAGGGCGATCCACCCGGCATCACGCCCCATAACCTCGACAATCATGACCCGGTTATGGCTCTCGGCGGTTGTATGCAGGCGGTCGAGCGATTCGGTAACCGTACGCACAGCGGTGGTAAAACCAAAAGTCAGATCCGTACCGCGTAGATCATTATC
>JAUVAJ010000182.1 GCA_030591795.1 Desulfuromonadales bacterium
ACGCCAGACCGGTTGCAAAAAGCCTGCGTAAATCTCTTTGCAAGGCCATTGACAAACAGCAGAACATAACTTAACGTCTTGTTCCCAAACATCAGGAGTCTGTCAGACTAGCCATGATCCGAATTTTCGTTCAGCCCGGATAATCCGACAAGCTCCTAGCAAAGGATGAATACCCCGTTATGCGTTTTATATGCTTGTTGTTACTGGCCATCACCTTGTTTACAGGGTGTGCAGACAAAGTTGTCCCGGCGGCAGATAGAGCCCGACACTATGCCGAAGAAGGTGAAAAATTCTTACAGGATGAAGAATATCCGGACGCAATCGCCTCCTGGGAAAAGGTGCGTGACAGTTACCACTCGCCAGAGCTGAATATCCTGGCTGAACTCAAAATTTCCGAGGCCTATTATCTGAATGAACAGTATCCAGAAGCGACCGCAGCCTGCGAACTGTTTCTCAAGAACCACCCGAACCACCCGGAAACATCCACTGTTTTTTACCGCCTCGGCATGTCCTATTACATGCAGATGATGCCGGCCGAAAAAGACCAGACCGCAACCAAGAATGCAATTGTCACCTTCCGCAACCTGCTTAAACTTTATCCGAATTTCGACCAGGCCAATGAGGTCACGCGACACATCAAAACTGCAATGGATCGACTGGCCGAGCAGGAAGTCAAAATAGCCCGGTTCTATCTGCGCACCAAAGAACCGGTGGCTGCGCAAAAACGCTTCAAATATCTGCGTGAACGCTACCCGGACTACCTGCCGCCGGAAAATCTATATTTCGATGTTGGTGAAGCTTACCTTGAGCTTGACGACCGGGAAATGGCCATCAAGGTCTTCGACCGAATGAAGGAGCGCTACCCGGAAGGTAAGTACCTCGATGAAGCCGAAGAGCTGCTACAGGAGCACATGGAAGAACACCGTTAGACTAGCTGGTGTTTGAAATTATAGATAGGAACTGTTTGCGTTGCTATAATGAGTCAATTTTCATCTTTTCACTTGACTTGGCGAACGCTAGCATTATATAAAAGTCTGCATCTATATAACGGGATTTTAAAATTTTCACGCAGGGGCCGAACATTAAGTTCAACTTTCGGCTTTTTTGTTTTTAAATCAAAGTTAACATACTGTATTTAAAGCTTTTTTAGCTCGTTAAGGCCTTCAGCCTACACTGTTTGATTTATCGTCAATTGTTTTACTAATCGGAATTAAAAACAACGTCAATTCCGAAAAATTAATCAGGAGGAAAGATATGTCCGATTTCGGTACACTCGAAAGTCGCGTTCGTCGCAAGTCCCTGCTTAACAAGGTTATGCAGCCTGAAGATTGTATTAAATTCTTCAAGTCCGGGCAAAACCTGGTCTGGTCCGGTTTCACCCCGGCCGGTTACCCGAAAGCTGTGCCAATCGCGCTGGCTGACCACGTAGAAGCCAACAACCTGCAAGGCAAGCTGAAGTTCAATCTTTTCATCGGTGCTTCCGTCGGTGCTGAAACTGAAGACCGCTGGGCGACCCTCGACATGATCGATCGCCGCTGGCCTTATCAGACCGGTAAAAACATCGCTAAAGGGATTAACTCTGGCAAGATCCGCATGGGTGACAAGCACCTCGGTCATTTTGCTCAGGACATCAGCTACGGCTTCTATACCGAGAATGGCCGCTACGATATCGGTATTTTTGAAGTTTCAGCAATCACTGAAGACGGTGGCCTCGCTCTGACCTCTTCTTGTGGCATCGTCGCTGAAGCGATCGGCCTCTGTGACAAGATCATCCTCGAAGTTAACACCGGTCAGCCTTCGTTTGAAGGTTTGCACGACATTCATATGCAACAAAAGCCGCCAAATCGTGCACCGTTCCTGATCACTGAGGCACATACTCGCATTGGCACCCCATATGTTCCGTGCGACATGGAAAAAGTAATCGCCGTAGTCGAGTCCAAGCATCGTGATAAGGGCCGTGCATTTGCCGGTCAAGATGACACTTCTGATGCAATCGCCGGACACCTCATGGAATTCTTTTCCCATGAAGTAAAAATGGGTCGTCTGCCTGAGAATCTCCTGCCTCTGCAGTCCGGTGTTGGCTCCATAGCTAACGCAGTTGTCGGCGGTCTGGCCAAAGGTCCATTCTCGAATCTGTCGGTTTACACTGAGGTTCTGCAAGATACCATGCTCGACTTTTTCGACTCCGGTAAGTTGAACTTTGCTTCAGCCTGTTCGCTCTCCCTCTCCGAAGATCCTGGCTTCCCGCGCTTCTTCGATAACTGGGACAAGTATGCTGACAAGGTCATCATGCGTCCGCTGTCAATTTCCAACGCCCCTGAGCCGATCCGTCGTCTCGGTTGTATTGCCATGAACACCCCGGTTGAGTTCGATATCTACGCACACGCTAACTCAACACTGGTTGGCGGCACCCGGATGATCAACGGCCTCGGCGGTTCCGGTGACTACCTGCGTAACGGCTTCCTGAAGATCATGCATTCGCCTTCAACCCGTCCGAGCAAGACTGATCCGCTCGGTATCACCTGCGTTGTGCCGAAGGCTCCACACATTGACCATACCGAGCATGATCTTGACGTACTGGTTACCGAGCAGGGCCTGGCTGACTTGCGCGGCGTTGCCCCGAAGGATCGCGCCAAGCTTATCATCGAGAAGTGTGGTCACCCTGAGTACCGGCCGATTCTCAATGACTATCTGGAGATGGCGACCAAGGATTGTATAGCCCGCGGCGTTGGCCATGAGCCGCAGATGTTCGATCGCGCCTTTAAGATGCAGTTGAATATGGCCGAAAATGGTACCATGCGCATTAAAAACTGGGACATCAAAATCGATCTCTGCGAATAGAAATCGACTGTTCTGATTGTAAAATCAAAGCCCCGCCGATCCGGCGGGGCTTTTTTATTTTACTTGCTGATCCAGCCATGAAATCGTAACATTCTGCTGTCGCAAATTGCCAATCTCGGAGCTTGCATGAGCCAATCCATCAACCTGATAATCAACGCTGACGACCTCGGTGCAGGTGATCCGACAGATCAGGGTATCATTGAGGCTTTCACCAGGGGAGTTGTCAGCAGCGCGTCACTGTTGGCTAATGGCTCATCTTTTAACTCAGCGGTAAAGATGGCTATTGAGGTGTCATTACCGACCGGTGTTCACCTTAATCTTTCGGAAGGGTTCTCTCTCTCAGGCGTAATCTCCGGACTGACAGATACAAACGGCCAGTTTCCTGGAAAAGTTGCAAGCCGCAAGCGGTTTATCGTCGGTGAGATTGACACCGTTGCACTGAAAAACGAATTCATGGCCCAGATCGACAAAGTCAAAGCGTCTGGACTCCAGCCCGACCACCTTGATACCCATCAACACTGTGGGCTCTTTCCTCTAATTACTACGGCGCTTATATCTGCAGCTCATGCTTCTGGTATTAACCGTATACGCCTTGCTCAGCCGGTTCGTCCGGCAATAGAAGATCCGCCACCACCGCTCGGAGACGACATGCGCCTGTATCGACAACTTGCACCGGACATGGCTGAAATGTTCAGATCAGCCGGCATTGCAACTCCAGATGGATTGCTCGGTATGCCACTACTCGATCGACTTGATGAGCAGCAACTTACCAATATTCTCAAACATCTTACATCGGGAACTTGGGAAATGATGGTTCACCCTGGCTATTTTGATCCGGATCGGGCTTTTGCTGGAGCTGAGAGAGAGCTGGAGCTCACCGCACTTACTGCTGAGAGCATTCAAGACTTGATCCCGCAGCATAACATCAGACTGATCAGCTTTAAGGAGTTGCCGTGCGCCTGCTGATTGTTGTACCGGATCAACCTGAGGCGACCGGCAACTTTGTGACCGCCAGACGTCTACAGGCTGGCCTGCAAGAGCTCGGCATGACAGTCGAGCTGTTTATGCTCGATGATGACCAGGTTGAAGCATTCACTTCGGCAGTCGATCAATTTCATCCAGACCGGATGTTACTGTTGCATGCTTGGCGAACTGGTCGCTGGTGGCTGGAGTCGCCAGCGATAAACACCTGTCCGGCAACGATACTTCTGACCGGGACAGACATCAATCAGGACATTAACGATCCGACTAAAGGTCCGGCAATTGACAAGGTTTTGCAAAACGCTACGGCAATTGTCAGCCAAAACCGGCAGACGGTCAAAAGTTTACACAAACAGAACCCACCGTGGATTGAACGACTACACCACATCCCGCCCGGAGTTTCTCTCGGCAAAACTCACTACCCCTTAAGAAATAAACATGACATCGCAGATGAGTGCCGACTTTTTCTACATCCGGCCGGCATTCGCCCGGTAAAGGCCAACCTTGAATTGCTCAAGCTTTGCGATCCGCTTGCAGAGAACAACATGAACTTTGCTCTTGCATTTTGCGGCCCGGCCCTCGATCAGGATTATTTTGAACGATTTATTACGGCTATCAACCAAAGGCCGTGGGCGCACTACCTCGGCGTCATCCCCTCTGACGCCATGCCGAGCGCCATGGCTGAGGCAGACGCTATCCTCAATAATTCAAGCAGTGAGGGAGTGTCAAATGCGCTACTGGAAGCGCTCGCTATCGGCCGCCCCGTTCTGGCCAGGAACATCCCCG
>JAUVAJ010000324.1 GCA_030591795.1 Desulfuromonadales bacterium
CATCAAATCGAGATAATACGCCAGATTATGATGCGTATTCAATACCGACGAAAGAATCTCATTACACTGATACAGGTGACGTAAATATGCCCGACTGTAGTTTTTACAAACATAGCACGAGCAGTCAGCGTCGATCGGAGCAGCATCATCACGATAACGCGCCTGCTTGATGCTGATCTTGCCAAAGCTGGTAAACAACACTCCGTTACGCGCATTGCGGGTCGGCATGACACAATCGAACATATCTGCACCCCGGGCAATCGCCTCAATCAGATTTTCCGGTGTACCAACGCCCATAACATAGCGCGGTGCTTCAACCGGCAGGAGCGGCAAGGTATGCTCCATCATTTCGTACATCAACCCGGCCTCTTCACCTACGGACAGGCCGCCTATTGCATAACCGTCAAAACCGATATCGATCAACTCTTCGGCACTTTCAGTACGAATATCAAGGTACATTCCGCCCTGAACAATACCGAACAGGCTGGCATCATCATCACTGCGTGCTTCTTTGCAGCGTTTTGCCCAGCGTCCAGAGCGTGCTGTCGAATCGGCAGTATATTCACGGGTCGACGGATGCGGTATACACTCATCAAACGCCATGATTATATCGGAACCGAGCGCCTCCTGGACTGCGATTGATGACTCCGGTGTCAACACATATTTTGAACCGTCAATATGCGATTGAAACGACACACCCTGTTCATCAATTTTCCTGAGGTCACCGAGACTGAACACCTGAAAACCACCACTGTCGGTCAGGATCGGCTTGTCCCAATGCATGAACTTGTGCAAACCACCGAGCTTCTTAACCAGATCGTGGCCGGGACGCAGCAACAGATGGTAAGTATTGCCGAGGATTATCTGGGCACCGATCTCCTCTAGCGCTTCCGGCAACATCCCCTTGACCGTACCGGCAGTGCCAACCGGCATAAACACCGGTGTTTCAACCACCCCTCTGCGGGTCAAAACCTGACCGCGTCGGGCTTGAGTCGTGTCATCACTGTTTAAAAGAACAAATTTTTGATTCAACACCAAATCGACTCTTTTTTAATGAATCAGCATACAATCGCCATAGCTGAAAAATCGAAAACGTTCCTGAACTGCCCGCTGATAAGCGGCAAGGATAAACTCCTTGCCGGCAAAAGCCGAAACCAGCATCAGCAGCGTTGAACGGGGCAAATGATAATTAGTCAACAACGCATCAACAATCTTGAACTTGTAGCCGGGACGAATAAATATATCTGTTGTCGCGGTTCCAGCTAAAACATTGCCGGTCTCAGGACATACCGCCGATTCCAGAGCACGGGTAACGGTCGTACCGACCGCAACAATTCGCCGGCCTTCAAACCGCGCGCGGTTTATGCTGTCTGCTGTTTGCCCTGGTATAGAATACTCTTCAGCATGCATCTTATGTTCTGAAACGTCATCCGTACGCACCGGCAAAAAAGTGCCAAGACCAACATGCAAGGTGAGACACGCAATCTCGACTCCGGACTCCTGTAATGACTGTAAAAAACGCTGGCTGAAATGCAGGCCAGCAGTCGGTGCAGCCAAAGCTCCGGAATTGCACGCAAATACGGTCTGATACCGGTCTCTATCACTCAACTCCGGCTCCCGGTCGATATAGGGCGGTAAAGGCATCCTGCCGACCCGATCCAGAGCCTGTGCAACATCACCAGTAGCAGTAAAGGCAACATTCTTCAGTTGATCATCACCACCCGGGGCAACACGCCCTTCCAAGCCTTCTGAAAACATGATTCTGGTTCCGGGCTTTGGTGCTTTAGAACTTTTGGTTAAACACGCCCATACTTCTTCGGAGCCAAACAGACGACGGACTAAAAAAACTTCTATGCGTCCGCCCGTCTCCTTTTTACCTATCAATCTGGCCGGAATCACCTGGGTATCATTCAGTATCAGGAGATCACCAGATTGCAACTCGGCAGACAAATCACTAAACTGACCAAGACGCACCGATTCCTCAGCACGATCCAACGTCATCATGCGAGATGCGGTTCTCTCTTTGGTCGGTGTCTGGGCAATCAGTTCCGGCGGGAGTTCAAAGTCAAATTCAGACAAAAACATTACTACTTTAACACCGCTCCTTCCCCCCGAAAATCCTGGCTAACTCAACCATAAATGCCCTGCAAAGTCAATCTGTTTTAACCCCGATTTATCAGGTTGCAAAGCGAACGATCAACAGCCCTATTCCCATCAAAACAAGCCCGTATATACGCAACTGTCGATCTGTCAACAACTGCATCTGCGACAGGAAGGATTTAGTCTTCAACGGTGACAAAAACCACGGAATCCCCTCGACAATCAAAACAACGCCAACAACAGTCACAATAAATTCCAAAACCAGATACCTTACTTATTGCTAGATAAAAAACTTGGCCACCATCTTGCTACTCTTTACGCTGAATTCATTCTGTGCGCAGGTCTTTTATATCGCGTTAATGGGCTCGACACAAGAGACAATAGGCAGCTGTAATTATTAATTAAACTGTTGATTTTACTGGCGATGATGTCAAAACTCATGATATCTATCAATGAGCATGTTAGTTATCGTCAGAAATTATTACGTTATAACGAGTAAACATCTCTAAAATTACAGCCTAATGACGGACGGGCATGAAGTATTTATGAATTCTATAAAAGTAAAATTACTGGGTCTGATTGCAATCATTGTTCTATTGATGACTGTTGTCACTATATGGTTCAACCTTAGCGCCCAGAAATCCATGCTTTCCAAGTTTGCAGCACAAAATGCTCGCGTTCTGGCCGAAACGATCCATAACAGCATTATCTCTGCCATGGAGTCCGGTCGGAATTCCGATGTCATCCGCGTCCTCAAACAAATAGAAGACGAAGCGGCCATCAACTCAGTTAATATTTTTGACTCGGCTGGACGCATACTGATTTCAACCAATGCCGAAGAGACCGGTGACCTGATCCCCTCCTCGCA
>JAUVAJ010000342.1 GCA_030591795.1 Desulfuromonadales bacterium
CACTGATTTCTGGCGTGTCGATGATAGTAGTAATGGTTTGCTGAATCCGACTGAGCGAATTCTTCATGTCGTCGGTTAATGCCTGTAGCCAGATCTCACGACTGTTGTCCGCTTCGATTTGTGGCGCCATATCCTCCAGTGTCAGCACATAGCCGGTCATGACATTATTGTCAGTATTGTGATCGATAATCGGTGCCATCTTGATTCGCAGATAGAGTTGGTCAAATGGTTGCATAAAACCGGTGGTCAGATTCTTCTGCTTGTTGTTGATCGCGTGTTGCAGGATGTCTATGCCATGGATAATCTGGTTGCGCTCGAGTAGCGCAAAAATTGAACGGCCCAGGCCGATCATGGAACTTGATTTCGTCTCAACCTCAATTAAAGCCTGAGCTTGCTGATTGTAAAGCAGAATCTGGCCATCGGTATTGCAGACAATTACACCGTGTGGCAGTTCCGACATCAGGGCCACCAACCGGTTTTTCTCTTCATCGAGTGCTACGGCCGCCTGGGCAATACGCTGGTCAACTTCATTCTGCAGCTTTTCGTTGGCCGCCGCCGATTCATTGATGATGTTGATCAGGTGTCTGACCTCTGGCCCGCCCTGGATGTTCGCACGGTATTTCGGGTTGACTGCAGTGATCAAGCGGGTCTCTTCAGCGAGCTGGAGAATAGGAATGATGTAGTAGCGGAAAAGCAGGCTGGTCATACCGCCGATGATCAAAAAGATTATCAGGGCGCCGAGCAGCGGGAAGGGGATCAGTTTGAAAACCAGCGATTCGACCAGTTCCTGTTCTGCGGCTGCCAGATAAAACCATGAAGCGATGAAGCTGAGACCGATGACTGATAAGATTGCGAAGGCGATGCCGACGATGAATATCCAGTATTTGATGACGGGTTTCATGTATGTCTGTTCCTTAATAAAATTTTTCTAAATAATACGGCAGAATGCTTCGTTCGTCTATAGCCCACCTTGATAAAAAGTCGTTTTATTTTGAAATTCATTTTGTCAGCTTTGGTGCTGAGACAAGTTGTTGGGTGGCTATATTGCACATCAAAAAAACTCATATTTATCTGGAGTTGAATTATTTTTAATTATCAGCTAAGATTCACAAGTTATTGAAACTTCAGAGATAAGATGATGAAATTATTTTTTACGACATGTATGTATTGTTTTGCACTTTTGCTGATGGCCATAAGTCTGCCATCGACTGCGTGTGCGGATATCTATAAGTTTGTCGATGCGAACGGTGTCATCCATTTCACCAATACACCAACCACCGCTAATTTCAAGCTGTACGCCAAAGAAAATGGCAACCAGTTCACTCTGCATGATGTGATTCGTCGTTGTGCCTCCTATTATCGACTGGAGGAAGCTTTGGTAAGGGCGGTAATCAAGGTTGAAAGTGATTACAATCCATCGGCCGTCTCCAGTAAGGGCGCTATGGGGATGATGCAGCTTATCCCGACAACGGCTAAATTGTTAAAGGTGCAGGACCCCCTAGATCCTGAACAAAATATCCGTGGCGGCAGTCTGTACCTGCGGATGATGCTTGATCAGTTTAAAGGTGATCTCGACCTTGCCTTGGCTGCATATAACGCCGGCCCGACTGCCGTACGCCGCTATGGCGGTGTGCCACCGTTCAAAGAGACGCAACGTTACCTTACTAAAGTCAAATATTACCTCGATGTTTATCGCTCAGGCCGGGATGTGATCTGATGAATCTGCGCGATGGAATCTATAATCTGCCCAATCTGCTGACACTTGCCAGAATCGCTATTGTGCCGGTTTTTATCATTTTTATGTTTTTCGACAGTCGGGATGCCGGTTTCTGGGCAGCAGCTCTGTTCAGTGTTGCCGCGGTTACGGACGCGGTTGATGGCTGGTTGGCCCGGCGTTGGGAGATTGTCACGTCTTTCGGTAAAATTCTCGATCCGCTGGCCGATAAACTGATCGTAATGTCAGCATTGGTTATGATGATCCCGATGGGTCGTGTTCCGGCCTGGGCGGTGTTCATGATTCTGGCCCGGGATGTCATTGTCTCTGGAATCCGTTCGATTGCTTCTGCTGAAGGGACGGTAATTGCGGCCAGTAATCTCGGTAAGTACAAAACTATCTTTCAAATGGTTGCGATCATCGCTCTGCTTTTGCATTACGACTACTACTGGTTCTTCGGTCTGCAGTGGGAGATTTTCCATGTGTCGATGCAAAATGTCGGTCTTTTCTTCTTTTATATTTCGCTCGGATTAACCGTCTGGTCTGGCGTCGAATATTTTCTGGGATTCAGTAAGTTTTTTACAAAAAAAACCTCCTGAATTAAATTGGTTTTTTGTTGACTTGGAAAAACCCTTCTGTTATTTATAGCGTCGCTTCGCACGCATTAGCTTTTTGCGGGAATAACTCAGTGGTAGAGTGCAACCTTGCCAAGGTTGACGTCGCGAGTTCGAATCTCGTTTCCCGCTCCATTATACACATCCCCCGGTCATTTATGGTCGGGGGATGTGTCGTTTTAATCCGCAAAAAAAACCTGTTCTGCATTACCAGTATGCCTATCTGAACGACCAAACACTTACTGTTTGATTATCAATACTCCTCCTTTGGTCAGAAGTGCTTGATATTTAGCTTTTTTGTTGTGAAATTGAGTGCTTTTTGGTACATAAAAACGTCGTGTATACCTGTTGTTAAATCTGTTTGCCATAGTTTGGGATA
>JAUVAJ010000266.1 GCA_030591795.1 Desulfuromonadales bacterium
GCCGGTCAACAACACACCAACCCCGAGAACATCGACCAGAACACCATGTAAGGTTTTTGCAGGAAGGAGTCGTTCTTCAAGAAATTGAGTGATCAGGGAGATAAAGGTTGAGCTTTGGTGATGCGTTCGCAACAGGGGGATCCCCTTGGCCTCAACCGCTTCAAGCAACAACTCTGGTGGCTCCTGCCCTTTGGTGATAATCAGGCAGCAGATCGGAGTGTTGCATAATTTTCGGACATTAACTTCAACATCCTGCTGTGGTAGTTGGTTAAGATAAGTCAGTTCGGTTGAACCAAGAACCTGAACCCGGTCAGCATGAAGACTCGGTGTGTAGCCAGCTAAAGCAAGCCCTGGCTTCTGAATCCGGGGAACATTTATTATATTTTTTATGCCGGATTGCCCGGCAAGCAATTCGAGGTTTAGACCAGCTTCTTTTTCACCGAGAAGTTCCTGAATACTCAAACCGGCCATTGTGCCTCACTGAATTAAAGTTTGTTCTCTTCTTCGGTAATAATCTGAAACAGATCATCACACCCGGAAGCATTAAGCAGAGACTCCCGAACAGCAGCACTTTTCAGCAACTTGGATATGCGGGCCAGTGTTTTGAGATGAATCCCTACGGACTCCTCAGGAGCAAGCAGAAGAAAGAACAGGTGAGCCGGTTTCCCATCCATCGAATCAAACGTAATGCCGGCTTTACTGCAACCGAAGGCCAGAAGCAGTTGGTCTAGGTTTTTCAGCTTGCCGTGCGGGATTGCAACACCATCACCAATACCGGTACTGCCGAGTCGTTCACGTTCGTGCAGAACTCTCAACACTTCATCACGATCCAATCCCTCCTCAATAGCGACAATCGAATCAGTCAACTCAGCCAAGGCGGCGAATTTCTCAGTCGACTTCATGTCAGCAACAACAGCTTCCGGAGAGAGCAAGTCTACAATTTTCATAGCGGGTGAACTTTCTTAAAACAAACGGGGCAATAAAAAGGTGGCGGGAACGCGTCTCCCGCCACCTGTCGTCAGATTAGTTTACACATGCGGAACTATAAGTCCATAGTTTCCGTCCTTACGACGATAAACGACATTAACCTCTTCAGTAGAAGCGTCAGTGAACACAAGGAACTCTTTATGTAAAAGGTCCATCTGCATAACTGCTTCCTCGACAGCAAGAGGCTTAACAAAAAAACTGTCCGAACGGATGATCTCTGGGTCATCATGACCGGCATCGATACTTTCAGCCGTAAATATCGTTTTTTTGACTTTTCTCTCTTTACCGGTCAACGGCTTATGCGCCTTGAGTTTTTCCCGGTATTTTTTCAGTTGGCGCTCAATCTTATCAACTACATTATCGATTGCTGCGTACATATCGCCGGTCTCTTCAGATCCCTTGATTGTCATACCTTTTGCTTGCAACATTACTTCCGCCTTATGGCGAATTTTTTTGGCAACAGATAAAACAACCTGGGCATCGATCGGCTCATCAATATACTTCTTTACCCTGGATAACTTCTCCTCGGCATAGTCACGAATTGAGTTACTTACTTCCATGTGCCGAAAAGTAACAGAAATTTGCATAAAACAAACCTCCTGACTGTCTGTAGTCGCCTCCCGTTTGAGGCAACCAATTGTGTTAAAAGTATAACACAATTGACAGGTTGGACTGATAGTTTATTAGTTTCCATCCGGGTTGTTCGAATGGACGTTAATCAAAAAAGACGTTTGCGCTCCGTAGACGAACCGACGCCGAGCATTTCCCGATATTTGGTAACAGTTCGCCGTGCAATATTGATCCCTGCTTTATGTAGCAAAACAACAATTTTCTGATCCGAATAAGGTTTTTTAGGATTTTCATCTGCGATGATATCCTTGATCTTCATCTTGACACTTTCCGAAGCGACCACATCACCACCGGTAGTGCCGATACCGCTGTTGAAAAAATATTTCAACTCAAACAGCCCACGTGGAGTCTGCATATATTTATTGGTAGTGACACGACTGATGGTCGATTCGTGCATATCGATATCAGTTGCCACATCACGCAAAACAAGCGGTTTCAAGTGTTCTATCCCCTGGTCGAGAAATTCCCGCTGAAACTTGATAATGCTCTTGGCGACCCGGTAGATGGTTCTTTGCCGCTGGTGAATACTCTTAATAAGCCAAACCGCCCCACGCATTTTATCCTGAATATACTCGCCAGCCTCTTTATCCACCGTAGTGTTACCAGCCAGGGCGCTACGGTAAAAAGAATTGATTTTCAGGTTAGGCAACCCTTCATCATTCAGCACAACAACATATTCACTGCCGACCCTGTGCACAAATATATCAGGAACAATGTAATGCACATCCTCTTGGCCGAAAGGTGAACCCGGACGGGGGTCAAGACCGGAAATAATTTTGGCTGATGCAAAAACCTCATCGAGAGTGGTTCCGAGACTTTTGGCAATCAGTTGGTAATTTTTTTTCTCTAACGCATCGATCTGTTCAGACAATATCCGCTCAGCGAGAGACCCGTCCATCCCGAGATGCCGCAACTGAACCAGCAGACACTCCTGCAAATTACGACTGCCGACACCCGGTGGGTCAAACTCCTGAATTTTCCCGAGCAGGTCTTCTATAACCCCAGGTTCGATGCCGGTTTCAATGGAAAGATCTTCGACCGACATTTGCAAATAACCGTCATCATCTATGTTACCGATAATTTCCGCTGCAAGCCTCTGTTCGCTCTCGGTGAAACGTGTCAAGGTCATCTGCCACATCAGATGGTCAGTCAGTGTACGGCTTTTGGTCAACAGGTTTTCATAGGAGGGACGATCTTCGTCTTCTTCGTAAGAGCTGGCGACCGTGCCGCCGAGGTTGTAGCTTTCGAGGTAGGTCTGCCAGTCAATATCGCCAAGGCCTTCTTCTTCAGCCTTAACTTCCTCAATCTGATTATCAGCCGGGGCATCATCTTTACTCGGCTCGGCAATGGCCGCTTCATCTAACTCGGCCCCTTCAACCGGCTCTGCCTCAACCCCCTCTTCAAGCACAGGATTTTCTTCCAACTCCTGTTGCACCAGCTCTACCAACTCCATGCGGGAAAGTTGTAAAAGCTTGATCGCCTGCTGCAGTTGGGGCGTCATAACCAGCTGCTGGGACATTTTCAGTTGTAGTCGAAGCTCAAGAGCCATCCAAAAACCTTTATCACCCGGAAGCAGGGCTTAATTCACCAGAGTTTAAATTTTTCCCCGAGATAAATTTCACGCGCTTTGGCGCTATTGGCGATTACATCCGGTTTGCCGTGCTCCAGAATCTCACCTTCATTTAGGATATAGGCCATATCGCAGACCCCCAGAGTCTCACGTACGTTATGATCGGAAACAAGAATACCGATCCCCTTCTCTTTCAGATTGATAATAATATTCTGTATATCATTGACCGCAATCGGATCAATGCCGGCAAACGGTTCATCAAGTAGGATAAATCCCGGATCGAGCACAAGTGATCTGGCTATTTCCGTCCGTCGCCTCTCCCCTCCGGATAATGCATATCCATAGGTTTTGGCAACGTGTGTCAAGCGAAACTGCTCCAGCAGATCGTCCTTGCGTTCCAACCGTTTCGACTTACTCA